>JAHKBB010000097.1 GCA_018826445.1 Patescibacteria group bacterium
AGGCTCTTCTCTGCGCCCTCTACGTATCGGGTCCGATCTGTATCCTCGATACGCAGTACGAATTTCCCACCATGCTTTTTCGCGAGCAAATATGCGTAGAGGGCGGTCCTTAGCCCGCCGATATGCAAATAACCTGTTGGGGATGGCGCAAAACGTGTTTTCATCGATGTTAGTGTACCTTCTCGAGGGGTTTTTCTCCAGATTAAATTTTCCTGAAATATTTCTGACATTTTTTTGAGGAACGTTGTGCAAAACTTTCCAGGTTGAAAATTTTAGGAACGTTCCTACTTCCCGAGGAACACTTGCCTAAACCACCCTTTTCCCTTATATTTTAAGAAAGAAATAACATAAAACTTAAATGGTACGGAGAACTCGGCGTCGTCGACGCGCGTCTGTAAAAAGGAAGGTTGCTCGAAGCTCGGTTCGAAGGAGCAAGAAAAATGGTATTAAGTTTGAAGTTCAGCAGCATGTCGCCCGGGAGATTTGGGCGGTCATGTATTTGGCGCTGGCCGTTGTTACTATATTGAGTATCAAGAACAGTTTCGGAGTAATTGGCGAAATTTGGGTTAGCATCTTGAACCCGGTTCTCGGATGGGGGATTTATGTTGTGCCCGGGATTCTCATTCTCGTTTCGCTGATGTTGTTTTTGTCAAAGAAGATCAAGTTCGGGCTGGCGCGGATTACGGGTGTGGCGCTCATGCTCGCGTCTGTCTTGAGTATTCTGCATCTTTCGGTGCCGTCATCGGAGATTCATGAAGTTGCGGTCGCGGGAACGTATGGCGGATATACCGGTTTTGTGACGAATTTTCTGTTCCGTGATGTTTTGGCGATTGGACATATTGGAGCGACGGTTGTGTTTTTAGCGACTTTTGTAATTTCACTGCTTTTAACTTTTGAAATCTCGCTTGGGGAGTTGATGAGATTTTTAAATCCGGGCATTCGGTTTCAAAAAGTAAAGCGCGAGGAAAAAAAGGAGAGTGATAGTGACGAGATTATGCGATCGAAGATTAAGAGGATTTTGTTTGATGAGCCGGACGGAGATGCGAATATTGTGATCAAGAGGTCTCAGATTGATAATGCGAGGACGGAGGAAGATATTGAGCTGCAAAAGTCCGAGGAGGAGAAAGCAAAGGAGGTTGAAAAACTTGATGTCCAGATAAAAAGGGAGTCGGAGCAAACTTCAAAAAGCGATGAGGACTATGAGTGGGAGTTTCCGAGTATGGATTTGCTCAATAGTAATTATCAGGAAATTGAGGCGGATGATGATTCGCTTAAAACAAATGCGGAAAAGATCAAGGATAAGCTCGCGCAGTTTGGAATTGAGGTTTCGATGCAGGAAGTCGCGGTCGGGCCGACCGTGGTTCAGTACAGCTTGAAGCCTGCCGAGGACGTGAAGTTGTCGAAAATTACTTCTTTGAAAAATGATTTGGCGCTGGCTTTGGCCGCGCAGGCTATTCGTATTGAGGCGCCGATTCCCGGGCGTTCGCTTGTTGGAATTGAAGTTCCGAATGAAAGGAGATCTATCGTTCACCTCCGCGAAATTATGGAGAGCGATGCGTTTGATGCGATTGATTCGAAATTGAGACTGCCAATGGGGCGGTCCGTGGATGGAAAGCCGATTGTCGCTGATCTTGCGGATATGCCGCACATGCTTATCGCGGGTGCGACCGGAAGCGGCAAGTCAGTTGGAATGAATACGTTTTTGGTTTCGCTTTTGTATCAAAATTCCCCTAAAGATTTGAAATTGATTCTTGTCGATCCAAAGCGTGTGGAGCTAACTCCATATAATGGAATCCCGCACCTTCTCACTCCCGTAATTACGGATCCGGAGAAAGCGGCTGTTTCACTGCGTTGGGTGGTTTCAGAAATGACGCGAAGGTACATGGTGTTTTCGGACGCCGGTCACAGGAACATCAGTGAATATAATGCGGCGGAAGAGACACCGGAGACGCTTCCGAGGATAGTTGTGGTGGTCGACGAGTTGGCGGACATGATGATGGCCGCGGGAAGGGAAGTTGAAGCTTCAATTTGCAGAATTGCGCAGATGGCGCGTGCTGTCGGCATTCACCTTATCATTGCGACTCAAAGACCGTCCGTGGATGTGATCACGGGTCTCATCAAGGCAAATATCCCGTCTCGTGTCGCATTTGCGGTTAGTTCATCTATCGATTCACGTGTGGTCCTGGACACTATCGGCGCGGAGGATCTTCTTGGGAAAGGAGATATGCTGTACCTTCCTTCAGGCATGGGTAAGCCGTTCCGTGTTCAAGGAATATTCACTTCCACAAAGGAAGTTGAGCGTGTCACAAACCGCGTAAAGATAAATTATGCCCCCGAATATAATGACGATATTACTTCCGCGAAGACGGCAAATCAAAAACTTCAGGGTGTTCCCGCTTCCTCAGTTTTCGAAATAGACGGCGAGGATTCTTTGTATCAGGACGCTCTAGAGCTTGTTATAGAAAGCCGAAAAGCGTCCGCTTCACTCCTTCAACGTCGTCTCAAGGTCGGCTACGCCAGAGCCGCTCGCCTCTTGGACATCATGGAAGAGAGGGGAGTCGTAGGTCCTTCAAACGGCGCAAAGCCTAGGGAGATTTACGGGGATTAGTTGATGTTTCCCCCACACGTTTAACGCGGGCACGGGCTTCTTTTATTGTATCCAAGGCCTCTATGAACAGTGTATTGTAACGATTCATGAGAGTGAGGGCGGCGTTTCTTACTAGTGTGTCGGTACATTCTTCAATCGATTCGCGAATTGATGCGATGACGGATTCGCTGGATCTCCACTGTTCATGAGATCTGAACATATGAGCAACCGCTTTATCGCCAATTTCCAGCAACTCTACCAATTTAGCTGTGTCTTCCGGACTTTCCGGTTCACTATTGTCCTGTTCCCTATTAAGCGAGTGATGGTGAGCGGCAATTCTTTGGTTGGCACGTGGCAGGCCGTCTCTTTTTGCCCTGCGGCCCCCCCATCTGGCATGTAGATTCAAGTATTGTCTCAGGGTCATTTTAAACGGGTCGCAATTTTCACTTATGGCGCTTCTTAGTATTTCCAGACTATCGTCACGTGTTACGAACTCCTTTTCTACGGCAATCTCAAGTGCTTTATGGAGTG
>JAHKBB010000098.1 GCA_018826445.1 Patescibacteria group bacterium
CAACGAATTACACGCCTGTAAAAAAGATAGCTAAATCTTCACAAACAGGAGCAGGAACAAACATCATAACGGGACTTGCGGTAGGACTTGAGAGTACATTTTACCCGGTTATTTTGATCATCGCCGCAATATTCCTTGCATATTATTTCGGAGAAAAATCACAGGTAATTGGAAATGGTGTATACGGTATCGCAATCGCAGCCGTAGCCATGCTTTCAACAACGGGTCTTGTCATCGCAACGGATTCGTACGGGCCAATCACGGACAATGCCGGAGGAATCGCTGAAATGGCTAAACTACCATCAAGGGTAAGGAAGAATACAGACAAATTAGACGCAGTCGGAAACACTACTAAAGCAGTTACAAAAGGTTATGCGATAAGTTCCGCGGCACTCGCTGCGCTCGTGCTGTTCCAGGCTTACGGAGAAGAACTTCTAAAGAATAACCCGACAGGAGATTTCGCGTTCTCAATCGCAGATCACAAAGTACTAATCGGACTATTTATAGGCGCGCTTCTGCCATACTTATTCGCGTCTTCATTGATGGAATCGGTAGGAAAGACCGCTCACGCGGTAGTAACCGAAGTTAGAAGACAATTCAAAACTATCAAAGGAATAATGGAAGGAAAGAACAAACCAAACTACGGAAGATGTGTAGACATCGTCACAAAGTCCGCTCTGAAAGAAATGGTCTTCCCGGGACTGCTGGCTGTTCTTTCCCCGCTAATAGTAGGATTCCTTCTAGGGCCTAAGGCACTTGGGGGCCTGCTTGTAGGACTTATCATCTCCGGATTCTTGATGGCGCTAAGCATGTGTACCGGCGGAGGAGCTTGGGACAATGCCAAGAAGCTTATTGAGGACGGAAAATTCGGAGGCAAAGGTTCTGAAGCCCATAAGGCTGCCGTAATTGGCGACACGGTCGGTGATCCATACAAGGACACAGCCGGTCCGGCACTTAATGCGTTGATAAAGGTTATCAACACAATCGCATTAATTATTGCGCCAATTATTGCATCTCTTTCACTTTGGGGTTAAAATGACCTCTTAAAAAAACCGAATGGGATTAAAGAAACACGAAAATGAAGATCGTTTTAGCTTAACCTTCACTCTTCAAAGCTTTGAAGGAAGGAATGCTATACTTCAAAACTCCGATCCCACTCTCGGACTAATGAAATGGCCCATCACGAAACTTCCGGAAGATATTCGTGAAGGAGAAGAAGTTACGTTAAAAATCGCGGACAACGAAGAGGACTACTTGGTAAAACGCAGACTCTTAGAGGAACTCGTAAATTAAAATTACTCAACCTTCTCCTCACCATCTTCTTTCTTTTCACCTTCCTCGCCTTCTTCGCCTTCTACTCCCTCCTCGCCTTCCTCGCCTTCAACTGCTTCTTTCGGCTCTTCTTCTTCAACCCTAGGAGGGACAACGGTGACAACCGCATCTTCTTCCTCGTGAAGAACCTCCATATTCTCCGGAACATTAAGATCTTTGACGTGAAGCACAACACTGAAATCTTCCAAAACAGAAATATCCACATCAATATGCGAAACAAGATCGCCAGGCAAACATTTGACCTCAATATTATGTCTCTTGATATCCAAAATACCGGCAAGATCCTTAACGGCCGGCGCGATTCCAACAAACTCAAGAGGAATAGTTGCGTGGATAGGCTGCTTCATATCCACATAAACAAAATCAACATGCGCGATTTCATCCGTGACGGGGTCATACTGAACATTGTGGACCAAAGCCTTTCTAGGATCAGTTCCATCAACTTCCATATCAATAATCACACTTTTTCCAGCTTCATTAAAAGCCCTGCGAAAAGTCTGATAATCCATGGAAAGATGCATGTTTTCTTTCCCGGCACCATAAATCACAGCGGGAATCTCGCGATTCGCTCGCATTTCCTTGGCTGAAACACCTTCCGTCCTCTTCTGTACCGGCAATTTAACTGTTCGCATTAGTTCTGAATTAGTTCCAAAATTTACGCAAGCGTAAGTCTAGCGAAAAAGATATTTAATGGCAAGGAAATTTCAAGAATTTGATCTTTCGGAGATTGTCCATTAGAATTCCTTCAGCAGCAAAATTAACCACTTACAAATGTTCGACAAAATTAAAGATATGTACGGCCTCCAGAAACAAGCTAAACAAATCAAGAAAAAGCTCAAAAACATGCACATCGAGGCCGAATATAACGGTGTTATTGTAACAATAGACGGACAACAAGAGATCATAGATCTGAAGATCTCGGACGAAGCTATGGAAAACAAGAGCAAACTGGAAGACGCTGTAAAACGTGCATTCGAAAAAGCTTTAAAGAAATCTCAGCAAATTGCCGCGGAAGAGATGAAAGGAATCATGGGCGGACTCGGTTTACCAGGAGGAGAATGAAACAAAAAAAATCAAAATGGCTGTTAAGGATACTTTTAATCCTCGGAATTATCTTTCTCGTACAAAACACGTACTATTATTTGGTCGAAAGACCGGCGGACAAGGAAGATGACACAAAGATTTTATTTACAATAAAGAAAGGGCAGTCAGCTTCTACAGTCGGAGATAACCTGGAAGATGCGGGACTTATCTGGAGCGACACTGTTTTCAGTATATATACGAGACAAAACGGGATTGCGGAAAAGATCATAGCAGGACGTTTTTATCTGAACAAAACCATGGATCTCAAACAAATCGCAAGTACGATAACAGATCCAAGTAAGGCGGAATCAATAATTACAATCCAAGAGGGGCTAACTGTGAAAGACATCGATGCAAAACTCGTGGAAATGGATATGCTGAAAGAGGGAAAATTTGTCGAAGCTGTGAAAAACTTCAATGGATACGAAGCGTATGACTTCCTAGACAAAGAGACTCTTTCCAAACTGGAAATTCCGCTGGAAGGATATCTTTTCCCGGATACTTACTTTTTAGATCCTTCCGACTTCACGGGAGAACAATTAATCACAAAAGCTCTCAACAACTTCCATAAAAAACTGGAAGAAAAACCGGAAAATTTGCACGAAGTGATCACAATGGCGTCCATAATAGAGCGGGAGGTACGAACAGACGCAGACAGACCTATCGTTTCAGGCATTTTGTGGAAAAGATACCTGGGGAATTGGCATTTGGGAGCAGACGCGACGCTCCTTTACATAACAGACGATAACAAAATCGACACAGAAGATTTGGCAATTGACTCTCCATACAACACTCGTAAGGTCGTAGGAATTCCGCCGGGACCGATAGGCAATCCCGGGATGAAGAGTATAGAAGCGGCAATTTCCCCACAAGAATCACCGTACTGGTACTACCTCACAACCCCGGACACCGGCGAAGTGATCTACGCAAAAGACAATGACGAACACAACTCCAATAAAGCAAAATACCTCTATTGAGCCTCCGCAGTATACGGATATGGAAGTTCGACCCCCTCTTTCTTGTACATAATCTCAAACTTCACGATCTCACTCTTATTCCCTTCAGCATCCATGGCATATACGTTATATTCATTTAGCCCCGGATTCATATTGCCGTGCTGTTCATTCGCGTAATAAAGCCATTCTTTATCACCGGGCTTAAACTGCGTCAAGGTATAGTCATTTATGGTTACACTCACGGCCCCGGAAACCTGTCCCTTCACAAGCACCACTGATTTCGTGACTTCGTTAGAAAAAGACCCATTGTACGAAACAGCAATAGGCGCGGAAAATTCACCAAGCTGTTCCTGAGTAGGTTTTGTATAATTTACCACAAGCTCGGATGGCGTACTCTCATTTAAAGCTTCGTCAACCGCATATATGAGGTACCTGTTCTCACCCGGCTTTAAATTTCCATAACCTTCCGAAACCGTATAACTCCAGGTGGTGCTCCCGGGAATATATTTTGAAAGAGTATATCTTTCGGAATCCCCTTCCGTAATAGTTTCAATAATAATTTTTTGTGTGTCCGGATCGGTGGTTCCGGAGATAGTCACAGGACCCTTTGCAACCTCGCGATTTTCATCCGCCGGCTCCAAAATAACCGGGAACCCGGGCGGATCCGTATCTTCAAAGTCATCATCAACTTCCATAGGCCTTACAGCCACTCTTTCCTGCGGAATCTCCCCTTCCTCTGTAACATCAGCTACGAAATTTGTAGGAGTTAAATCCTCTTTCATGTTCCATTGATACCAGTCAGCATCCTCAAATTCATCAGATATGGCAGCCAAAACATTAAGAGATTTTCGAGCCTTCAAATCCAATATTTCGGTTTCAGACAAAAGCACTTCCTGCCCAATACCAACTTCAATAGTTTCAACAACGACTTCTTCCCCTTCCTCATAAATAATAATTTCAGCATTCACTTTCCCCCTCATAACACGCACACCTTCAAAATCATCATTTGCAACATCAAAAGTCGTTCCAACACTCCTAAAAAGCACATTTTGCGTCCTAACAGAAAATGCGCTCGTCTTGCCGATATCAGCATGCTCATCTATCCAAATCTCTCCATCATTCAAAACGAGAGTCATATTGTCAAACTCATCCTCGCGCACAACTTCCTGAAGTATAATCTCACTATTCGACTCAAGCCTCACATACGATCCATTAAAAAATTCCAAAACAGCTCTCCCCTCCTTCGAAGTTCTAAGCGCATCACCGGGAAGCAAATTCATTCCACTGTACACATTTTGCCAATTCGATGTTCCCCAAGGAAGAAATTTCGCTTTTCCGGCCGCCACATGCACATAAACCTTATCCTCCGTCACCTCCTCAGTAATAGTTACATAAAGCTGGTACGACAAAACAAGAATCACCCCAACACAGATAATCATCAGAAAAGGAAGAATAAAATCGAGCGGTCTTTTGCGATGAGTTCTATGATATGGCCTATTGTAATGCATCGCCTCCAGTTAAATTTCGCCATGAGTATAGCAAAGTTAATATTTATGGGCAAACATGATAATACGAAGAAAATATAACTGAGAAACGCGTTCTTAGAGTCCCATCTCACGTTTTATCGCATTTATATCCCGAACAAGTTTCGGATCAGCTTTCGCGGCCTCAGAAACCTTGTTGCAAGCGTGAAGAACGGTAGTGTGATTGCGACCGCCGAAATCTTCACCAATCTTCTGGTATGATTGACTCAGTTCATGTCTGAGAAGATACATACAAACCTGTCTGGGCATCATATATTCACGACGCCGATCATTTCCAAGAAGCTCCGATTTTGTAACATTGAAGTATGCGGCGACTAAAGTGATTACATCTTCAGCTGTACGGATAACACTGCGAGCTTCAGCAATCCTCTCATCAAGTCCGACGATCTCCTTGGTCCTATTCAATTTTTTCATGACATCGGCAACAGAACGAAGAGTTGGGGTGGTTTTCTCAATTTGGGATTGTGCCACAACTTGAAGAAGGATTCCTTCGAGCTCACGGATGCTAGTTTGAGTATTGTACGCAATGAACTCCAAGATCTCATTGTCGATGATAATCCTGTGCTCCTGACACTTAGTCTGAAGAATAGCCATACGTGTCTCAAAATCCGGGAATATAAGCTCAACAACCATCCCCATAGAGAATCTGCTAACAAGTCGGTCATCAAGCCCCTCCAACTCCGAAGGCGGACGATCGGAACTGATCAGAATCTGCTTGTTTGCATTGTAAAGTTCATCAAAAGTGTGGAAAAACTCCTGCTGGCTCGAGTCTTTTCGCTCAAAAAACTGAACATCATCCAGAAGCAAACAGTCAACATGACGATATTTCGCCTTAAACTCCTTTGTATAACGTTTCCCGATAGCTTCAACGATCTCGGTAACAAATTTCTCCGCAGACATATACACAACCTTCATATTTGGATTTAGCTTCAACATCTCATTCCCGGTTGCTTGAAGAAGGTGAGTCTTTCCAAGTCCAACACCCCCATATACAAAAAGTGGATTGTAGATGCCCCCCGGCATATTTGAAACAGCCATGCAAGCTGCGTGAGGAAGCCTATTGTCCTTACCAACTACAAAATTATTAAGACTGTATCTAGGATTTAATGTTCGACTCCTAAGCCCATTCCCGTAGGAAATTTCCTTTCCTCTCGCAACTTTTCTTGGCTTTGACTCCTTTTTAATAAAAAGATCCAAATTTACCCTGCGAGTATCAGTTGGATCCTCTAAAGAAGAATGCACTTCATAAGCTAATTCCTTAACTTCCGGATTAATCTCCCGTGCCGCCTGCAAAACTTTTGTCTCGTATTTCTCGCTAACCCATTTCTGAGCGAATGGAGTTGGAACCCCAATTGTAAGAACACCGTCCTTCAAAGAAAGAGCGGCCGTATTTTTGAACCACGATACAAAATTCTGGTGAGAAATTGTTGGGTAGAGCCGCTTTAATAAGTTGAGCCAGAAATCTTTGAAATCCATTTATTTTCATTTAACCGGACTCGTATAATAATGAATATTTTTGCCCTACTCAAGCCCAAAATCGCTAATCTAGATGTCGTGTGTCCATCAGTAAACCACACAAGATACGGCAAATTTTAGTCGCTAAAAAAACAACTTCCGCATAGAGTCAATAGAGTAAAAAAACAGAAGTTAGATTTATGCAAGCGGAAAAAAATTCAAGAATTCATATTGGTCCGGTGCAACGAAATGACATTTCGTACTGACGGGTTTTTGGTGGAGCTGTGGCCGGGTTTTGGGGTTTTCCGATGTGGGGAATCTGGGAATTTCATGTTAACGGGTTTTGGTGAGGCCGTGGTCGGGGTTTGAGGTTTGTTTTGGACATGAGTGATGTAGGGAATGTGGGAATTTTGTATTGACGGGTTTTTGGGGTGGAGCTGTGGAATTTGTGGTGACGGTAATGAAAATCGCGTTGACAGTTTTTTGGTTTCGTGAAGAATTGGTTTCGCGCAAGCAATGTGAAATTTCACGTTGACGGGTTTTTGGTGGAGCTGTGGCCAGGGGGTGAGCAATGTGGTGAAGGTGGGAATTTTGCGTTGACGGTTTTTGGTGGAGCTGGGGCCAGGGGGTGAGCAATGTGGTGAATGTGGGAATTCATTTTTACAGTTTTTTTGTGGTTTTTGGAGGTTTTGTGCGTGACAGTGACAAAAATCTTGTTGACGGCTTTTTGGTGGTTTTTGGAGGTTTTCAAGGATTTCGCGTGGAAGGTGTGAAAAATGTGTTGACAGTTTTTGGTGGTTTTGGAGGTTTTCGAGAGTTTTGCGTGGAAGGTGTAAAAAATG
>JAHKBB010000099.1 GCA_018826445.1 Patescibacteria group bacterium
CTAAATTATTAAAAGGTATAGACAATCTGTTAAACGCACAATTTTCTGAGAATCAGATAAAAGAAGCGGAAAAAGCAAAAAGCGCGCTCCAAGACATCAAAGACGACATCACTTGGAACATTATAAAAATGGCGGCAGTGTTTACCCTGAGTGTTGCGGCCGCAATGATTACAGGCGGATTAGCGGGAGTCGCGGCGGGAAGGGTATGTTCGGCTCTTGTCATGGGAATTCGAACAACAAATATCGTCAAATTCGCGGCATCCAATATCGGCATGGCAGCTGGAGTGACCGTGGGGCAGAGAGGAGCAACTCATGCCGTTAATCTTCTGCCAGGTACAGAGTGGGAAGTCGACTGGTCGGCAAAATCCATGGCAATGGATTTTGGAAGAAATATTGCATTATCAGTCGGGTTCACGGGAGGTGGAGCTCTACTTGGGAAAGAACTTGCAAAAAGAGCCGTCATAAAAACAGGCGGGAAGTACACTTATGCTGAACTTACGGAAGCCGGTTTAACAAAATTCGGATTCATACAAAGAATAACAAGTCCTATAAAAATAACTGAGGATTTTGTAAAAGAAGGAATAAAAGGAGCCTTTAAAAAATCGACAGCAAAGTTTCTGGAAGAAGTCGCCCAGGAAACAATGGAGGAAATGGCAGAATCTATACATCCGGTACTCGGAGGCATAGCCTCAATGGCCAATGCTGCAACAGGAGGACCTAATATAGACATTAATATAAAACAAAGGTTTGGGAAAAAACTTCAGGAAATTGGAGTTCAACTCAATGAGTCAACAAGGAGGCTGGAATTTCAACAAAATTCAGCTTCGGACTTTGGCGCTGATTTAATGGCTCACTTGGGAGATGCCAGACACGAGGTAGAGTTTTCGGTCAATCAGGACAATACATTCTCATTAAGAATAATGGGGACGGATCAGACAATTACCATCCATCAATCCGAAGAAATAACAGCGCAGCAACAAATCGGCAGACTCTCCGAAGAATCCAAGTGGTATAGAGAACAAGGAGTGAAAAATACAGAAACAGAAGAGCGCATTGGGGTATTGGAATCAGAAATAGAAGAAGAACTTAAAGGCTTGAAAACCAACACTGACGAATACCATGAAAAGCATTTCGAGATACTAAACAGGAGATTAAGAGAAAATAAAGAAAAAAACCGGGATAACCCCAAAGAACTCATTCAGGGATACAAAGATATTCAAAGAGTTATAGGGAAAAATTACCCAAAAAAACTAAAGCAGCTACAATCGGACTTTTACGGCGCACGGCTGGAACTCTCAAAATCAACAATTCAACAAATACAAGAAGGTACTATTGAAACAACCAAAGCAAAATCAATTCTAAAGAAGTCAAACGTTAAAGTCGAAAGCGGAGAAACGGAGCAGATGGCAATAAAGAGATGGCTGGAGCAAAAAAATACGGCTATCGAAGAACAAAAAGCTATACTCCGCGGCATCGTTGATCCGGAAATAGAGCAAATGATAATGCTGGGACATCTATACGGCCACATATCAAGAGCAGAAATTAATTTAGACAGTCACCTCCAGCACAGACAGAAACTATTACAAACAACCAAGCAATTAAGCTCAAATTCGGAAACCCAAACACTATTGAAGAAACATGCGTCCCAGCTGATGGAACATATAGACTCAAGATCACACCCGCTATCCACAGATCAGAAAATATTAATACAAAAATTAACAAATGACTTGGTAGATACCGCGGCACAGACCGAGATGTCCGTGGATCAAGCCACGCAATTGGTGGAAGACACCGTAGAAAAATTAATATATCAAACCGTTGAAACAACGAAAAGACAACTTGGCGATCACGGGATAAGACATATATCGGGCAACATAAAGGTCGCAGACCAGTTGATGCAAAAATTGGAATCCGCCGGACACAAATTTACGAAACAGGACAAACTTTTGATGATGGTAACCCACATTAATCACGATATGGGATATACCGTGGGACTTGGAAGATTTGGATTTGATGGGACCAAATTGCACGACTTAACAGGAGAGATGATCATTGACAATCAAAGAGAATCTTTCGAGGGAATTCTCTCGCCGGAACGATTCGCGCAAATGCAAAGGCTCATTAGGGATCATGATGGAACTGAAATGATATTTGATTCTGAAAATACAATGGACACATTGGGATCTGTCGTAAGAATAAGTGACAACATGGCTCTATTTGCAAATGAAAAGCTTCCTGAAGTCTTCGCAAGAGACATGCAGGCACTCAAGATATTAGGGTTGATACAGCTGGCAAGAGACTCGAAAATAGATGAACGCAGTACGATCGTGCAAGAACTCAAAGAGAACCTGCGAGGGATAATAATCAACAAACGCAGAGAGGGAGAAATTTCCAGAGCTGAAGAAATAAATCTGACAAAAGCAGTGGATGAGATTTTTCACTCAAGCGGCAAATTCACATTAGGAATGACAGGAGGAAGATATGGAGGAGACTTATTTCAAGTAGGCATCGGAGAAGACGGAAAAACCATAATAGACATCCGATTAGAAAAATCTGAATCTCAGAAGACTCTTTCGGAAACTTTTGAAAAAGAACAAAAGCTGGAAGCTGTACAATTCCTGAAAATGGTTAACGATTATAGGCAGGAATTCGGTCTTGAAAAGATAGACCTTGAAGAATTCCAAAGAATGAGTGATACCAAAGAAGGCCTTGTTATAGACACAGGACAAGGGATAATGAGAATCAAAGTTCGCGAAACCGCATCCAAGGAAACAAAATCCTCGGACACACTTAGGAAAAGAGGTTCTGAGATACAAAAAGAGCTTTCCGATTTAAGACCCAAGATACAAGAAGATCCTGCCAACAAATCACTAATGAATAAGTATGAGCAACTGTTAGTCGAAAGAAGCCAAATATACGAAACAATAGCAATGAGAGAGGTCCGATATGCGGGTGACGAATATTTTAAAATAGTAAAAGGAGCAAACGGGCTGCATACACAAGAAATTGAAAGTATGAGTCAAATGACTCAGGAAAAATTTGTACAAATGGGACCGGAACAAAAAGCGGAAATAGCAGAAAAACTCAAACATTTTATGCGAGCAATCAATGCAGGTCCCAAAGGACTCCAAGGAATATCAATACAAAAAATAATGAGACAAGGATTGGGAATCGACCCGGCTAGCGGAAACGTTATAGAGGCAGGCAATTATGAAGTGTTCAAAACAGAAATAGATGAGGTACTCAACATTCAAAGCCACCTTAACGGCTACCTGTTAAAAGACTTGGCAAAAAGAACATTATCGTAAAATTAATTAACCAAAATCAACATGGGTATAAACACAGCAGACAATCTGGAAATAAATAATCCGGAAACAATGAGATCGATTATCTCAGAGATCGGGCTGCCTGACATTAAGGAAAACTATTCTCTAGTGGGATTTTTATTGGAAGAAATAACACTAAACGATGCTGATCCGGAATCAAGACTGCAAGAAATCAGAGAACACCTCGCGGAAATACCAAAAAGAGAGGATAAGCTCCAAAAATTCATAGAAATTGTCCATGATTATATGTTGAAAAAGATTGAAAGAGATGAACCGGAAGCAGAACAAACAGAATTAGCAGCAATGAGTACAGGAATATTACAAATCGGTACTAAATATCTTAAAAGAGGAAACCTTGGCGATCCATTATATGTAATCCCTTATGATTATTGGCCAACGTGGCTCCAGCATTACAGCCTGGACAGAACCTGAATTATTTTGCCTCCGCAAACCGTTACAACCGGCCAACCTTTGACTTTCCACCCATTAAAAGGAGTCCATTTGCACTTTGTTTTCTGATGATCATTCAAAATGGTCTTTTCTAAATCCATATCACACACAATAAGGTCCGCATCGTATCCAACCTCGATTTTTCCCTTATTTTTCATTCCAAAAATCTCAGCCGGACGCCGCGACACAAGCTCCGCAACCTTACCAATAGTCAGCCGCCCTTTATTCACCTCGTTCAAAAGCAATGGAAGCATATTTTCAACTCCGGGAACCCCGCTCGGAGCCTTGGAATACGTCACGTCTTTTTCCTCAAAAGTATGAGGGGCGTGATCGGTCGCAATTATGTCCACAAAACCTTTATCAATTGCGTCCCAGAGGGCTTCCTGATCCTCACGCGTTCGCAGAGGAGGATTTGTTTTCACAAAATTCCCCTGGTTTTCATATTCGTGAACATTCAAAAACAAATGATGCGGCGTAACTTCACAAGTAACCTTGTCAGTCTTGAATTTTCGAATTTCCTCGAGCTCGGCCATAGAACTCACATGCGCAATATGAACTTTTTTGTCGTGCTTTTTCGCCAAATGAAGAATTTTCTTCACGGATTCCCGCGCGCACTTATCGGAACGTATTTCGCTGTGCATTTTAGGATCTTCCGTCCCCTTGAATTCCCTCATATTTTCCTCTAAAATCTCCTGATCTTCGGCATGCGCCACAACCGGCTTTGAAACAATCTCAAAAACCTTGTCCAAAAGTTCATACGAACAGATCATTCCACCGGTCGACTCACCCATATATGCTTTGAATCCATATACATACGGGTCTTTCTCAACTTTCTTCAAAATATCCGAATTTCCCTCCGTGATACCAAAATGAAATCCGAAATTGCACTTGCATTTCTCTTTCGCCAAAGCCTTTTTCTCTTTCAAGCTTTCAATAGTCACCGTTGGCGGCGCGGTGTTCGGCATATCGAGAATCATCGTCACCCCCCCGGCCAAAGCGGCCTCGGATCCCGTTTTGAAATCCTCCTTGTGAGTCATCCCCGGCTCCCGAAAATGCACATGCGCATCGATGGCCCCCGGGAGGATATATTTCCCGCTGCAATCGATCTCTTTCCCCGCACTTCCCTGCCCTATCCCGACAATCTTGCCGTTTTCCACGACAACATCCGCCGTTCTCACGCCGTCAGGAGTTACGACTTTTCCATTTTTCAAAATTAAATCTGCCATTTTAAGCTTTACCAAGTACCAGTGCCAAAAGCGCCATGCGAACCGTCACTCCGTTTTGCACTTGGCGGAAATAACAAGCATTCTTAAGCTCATCCACGTCCTTTGCGATCTCATCAACACGCGGCAGGGGATGCAGAATCTTTATCTTTTCATTCACGTTCAAAACCATGCGCTTAGTAAGGACATACACTCCCTTGTACTTCTTATACTCGTTTTTATCCAAAAATCTTTCCCGCTGAATACGTGTCATATAAAGGACATCCGACTTGGCCATCGCCTCCTCTAAGTTGTCAGTTTGTTCATACTCAATATCCTTCAAATACTTATCCGGTATCTGAAGACTCGCCGGGGCAACGAAGATAAACTTTATCTTGTAATGCTTCAAAAGATGCACCAAAGAATGAACAGTTCGTCCATATTTCAGATCCCCCGCCATCGCGACTGTCAGTCCATCGATCTGTCCGCACTCCTCACGCATAGTATACATGTCGATAAGTGACTGTGTCGGATGCTGATTTGCTCCATCGCCGGCATTTATAACGGGGCATTCGCAATTTACAGCCATTTCTTCCGCAGAACCCTCGTCCGAGTGACGAACAACAATTACATCCGCGTACTGATCAATAACTTTCGCCGTATCCGCCAAGGTTTCACCCTTGGAAAGAGACGATGTCATAGCTTCCGTAACAGAAAGGACATCCCCTCCAAGCCGGAACATGGCAGTTTCGAAGGAAAGCCGAGTGCGAGTAGAAGGTTCATAAAAAAGCGATGCCAAAATCTTCCCCCTTAGTAAATCCGTTTTTTCTTTTTGCTGAGCGACATCTTCAAAACTTTTTGCCGTGTCTAAAACCTTATCAATCGAAGCGCGATCAAACTGATCCGTGCCAATAACATTCATTCCAATGAAATTCATGTTCTTTTGGTTAATTCTAATCAAAAATGTAAACTAGTCCTTGCCTATAATCAACAAAAAAGCATAGAATGCCCTCGATGAAAAAGATCAAGCTCGTCCTCAAGGATGGAACCGTATATGAAGGAGAATCATTTGGAGCCGACGTCGATGTCGCAGGAGAAGTCGTTTTCAATACGGGAATGGTTGGATATCCGGAAAGTTTGACTGATCCCTCATATAGAGGACAAATCTTGGTTTTGACATACCCTCTTATAGGAAATTACGGAGTCCCAAAAGAAATAAAAGACAAAGAAGGCATAAAGAAATTCTTCGAGAGTGACGAGATTCATGTAAAAGGCCTCATTGTCTCGGAATATTCAGACAATTATAGTCATTGGAACGCAGATATCTCACTTGGGCAATGGCTCAAAAAGCACAAAATTCCGGGAATAACAAGTATAGACACTCGGTCGCTCACACAAAAACTTCGCGAAAAGGGAACAATGCTCGGAAAAATCATATCAAGCAAAGACATAGACTTCCACGACCCAAATCTCGACAATCTGGTTGAGGAAGTTTCTATCAAAAAACCGTTAACTTACAAACGCGGCCACAAGAAAATCATCGCAATCGACACAGGAATGAAAAACAACATCATCCGAAACTTCCTCAAACGCAATATAACGGTACAGAAAGTTCCTTGGGACTACGACTTCTTCAACGAAAAATTCGACGGAGTATTCATTGCGAACGGACCCGGCGATCCGGCGATGATTACAAAAACCCACGAACTACTAAAAAAATGTATAGATAAAAAGATTCCGATCTTCGGGATCTGCCTCGGCAACCAAGCACTCGCAATCGCGGCCGGCGCGAAGACATACAAACTCAAATACGGCCACAGATCCCAAAACCAACCTTGTATGGATCTGGAAACCGGCCGCTGCTATATCACTTCCCAAAATCACGGATTCGCGGTAGACGCAAAGACTCTTCCGAAAGGATGGAAAGTTTGGTTTGAAAACGTGAATGACAAAACGGTCGAAGGAATAAAGCAC
>JAHKBB010000122.1 GCA_018826445.1 Patescibacteria group bacterium
CCAACTCCTTCGCATAGAAGAAGAACTCGGGTCTGACGCTCGCTACCTCGGTCGCAAAGTATTCACTAACTTAAAATAAATGGATTTAATATCGCAAGCTTCCGCCGCAAAGAGAGCCGCTCGCGCGGTCGCAAAACTTTCGACCGAGGCAAAGAATTCGGCTTTGAGACTTATCGCGGATAAAATTCGTGCGAACAAGACAGAAGTGTTGGAAGCAAACGCATTGGACATAAAGGCGGGTAAAGAAAAAGGCCTCGGCCCGATGATTGACAGGTTGAAACTGACCGAAGAACGCATAGATTCAATTTGTGATGAATGTGAGAATGTTGCGTCTTTGGAGGATCAGGTCGGCAAAATTATCGACGAATCCGAGCGTCCAAACGGGCTTGTCATACAAAGGGTGCGTTGTCCGCTTGGAGTTATCGGTATGATCTACGAATCCCGTCCAAACGTGACCGTGGATGCGACCGTTCTTTGTTTGAAAAGCGGGAATTCCGTGATGCTTCGCGGCGGATCGGACGCGATCAATTCAAATCGCGCACTTGTGAAGTTTATCAAAGAAGCTTTGGCAGAATCCGAGATCCCGGAAGACGCGGTCCAGTTTTTGGACAGCACGGATCGCAGTGTTGTTTCGGAATTTTTGAAACTCACAGACTATTTGGATGTGATAATCCCGCGTGGAGGCAAGGGTTTGATCGCGCATGTCATTGAAAACGCACATGTTCCCGTCATTCAGACCGGAGCAAGTGTGGTTCATATTTATGCTGATGAGAGCGCGGACATTCAAAAATCGATACCTGTTATTGTGAACTCGAAAACACGCCGTGTTTCCATTTGCGATGCTTTGGATGTGCTCCTTGTACACTCCGCGGTCGCGGAAAAGTTGCTTCCGCCTCTCGCGGAGCAATTGAAAGAACACAATGTCGAAATTCGTGCCTGTGAACGCGCGTATCCACTGCTCGAAGGCTACGAAAAGCTCGCGAAATCGACCCCCGAAGATTTCGACACCGAATTTCTTGACTATATTATGGCTGTAAAAATCGTTGACAGCCTCGATGAGGCTTTGGATCATATCGCGGAGCACAGCTTGAAGCATTCGGAAGCAATTCTCGCCGAAAACAAAGAAAATGCGGAACGCTTTCTAAAAGAAGTGGACAGTGCATGTGTATTTTGGAATGCCGCCACCCAATTTTCAGACGGCGCGCAGTTTGGATTAGGCGCGGAAATCGGCATTTCCACCCAGAAACTTCACGTTCGCGGCCCTTTTGCGCTTGAAGGACTTACTTCATTTAAATGGACCATAAAAGGCGACGGACAGACTCGCCCCGTATAAAACTTAAAATTATGAAAATTCCCACTCTCAAAAAATCAGATGTTAAAAAGCTCTTCCCCCGCCGCCAGAAAAATTCCCACAAAGGGATGAACGGCAAAATTATGATCGTCGGCGGCAGTATTGACTATTACGGCGCTCCACTACTGGCCACTCTCGGCGCGTATAAAACCGGCGTGGACCTCGTGTACACTTTCGTGCCGGACTGCAATTTCGACGTTTCGCGCAGCTACTATCCCGATTTTATCGTTCGAAAGTTCCATGGCAACTACCTTGCTGAAGACGCAGTCACGGACATTGTCGAATTCAGCAAAAAATGCGACGTTCTTTTGATCGGCCCCGGCATCGGCGAACGCGCCGGCACTCTTCGCGCCATTCAAATGATTCTCGAGCGCGTAAATATTCCGACGATCCTCGATTCTTCCGCAATTCACGTTCTCACAAAGATCACTAGAGTCCCGCTTCCTCAACCTGTTATTATCACTCCGCATGCAAATGAATTCGAAATGCTGACCGGGAAAGATCTCCAAAACGAAGATCCTATAAAAAAGAATCAAATTCTTCATACGGTCGCGAAGGATCTTCACATAAATATTGTTTTGAAAGGCGAACATGACTTCATCACCTCCGACGACGGCGAAACGGTCGTAAACGCGACCGGAAACGCCGGCATGACTGTCGGCGGAACAGGTGATGTACTTGCAGGAATGATTGCCTCGTTTATTGCACAAGGCGCAAGGCCGTTTGATGCGTGCAAAATGGCTTGTTTCTTTTGCGGTGCGGCCGCGGACACACTTTCCAAAGAAAAAGGATACAACTATCTGGCAAGCGAAGTCGCTTTGAACCTTCCTGACACTATCGCGAATGCATAAGTTCAAGATTTTCGGCAGGGAATTCGGCGATGTCCAAGAAAATCGCGAAAAAATTTGCGAAGAGCTCGGTATTCCCACCGATAATTTGTATTATGCGAACCAAATTCATTCGGATAACATCCTCGCGGTTCGCGAACGCCCCGAAAAAAACTATTTGGACGGTTATGACGCCTTTATTTCCAATGTCCCCGGCCTCTTTTTTATGGTTAAAGTCGCGGACTGCCAGGGAGTTTTAATGTATGACGATACGGCCGGTGTTGTTACCGCCGTTCACAGCGGCTGGCGCGGATCCGTGAAGAACATTGTCGGAAAAACCGTTCAGAAAATGATCAGTGAGTTCGGCTGCAATCCCCAAAACATCCACGTCGTAATTTCACCATCGCTCGGGCCGTGCTGTGCCGAATTTACCGACCCTCATGCCGAACTTCCCGAATGTTTTGGCAAATACATTGACGGAAAGAAATGCGATTTTTGGCGATGCACAGAAGACCAACTAACCGCGGAAGGCGTGTTGCCGGAGAACGTCAACAACATGCGGATTTGTACTGTTTGCAACACTGACAAGTATTTTTCATACCGAAAAGAAGGTGGCGAAAACGCTCGAAATGGTGCTATTATTGGACTCGTATGAAAGTAGCAATTATCGGGGGTGGAAATATGGGCAGTGCGATCGCAAAAGCTCTCAAGCAAAACTTCAACGAGCTTTCTTCTTTGGTCGTGTCCGACCGTGACCCCGCAAAACATGCCGCGTTTTCCGAATTGGAAGTCGATGTCACCGATTCAAATGCAGACGCTGTAACAGATTCGGATGTCGTGATCTTGGCGGTCAAGCCCCAGCAAATTGGTGATTTGGAAATTGCCGGAAAGTTAAAAGGCGACGCAATCGTCATTTCGATTATGGCCGGTGTCCCGATTGAAAAAATCCGTGAAATTTTGGACGGTCATTCATATATAGCGCGTGTTATGCCGAACCTCCCGGCTTTAATTTCCGAGGGCATGTCCGGATTTTACGCTCCGGATCTTACAGGCGAGCAAAAAAGTGTGGTCGTTGGCATTTTAAAGTCTTTCGGAGATGAAATTGAACTAAAAAGTGAAGATGAAATCGACAAAATCACCGCGATCTCCGGTTCCGGACCCGCGTATGTTTTCTATTTTCTCGAGGCGATGACCGATGCGGGCGTGGTAGTGGCGTTGGTGCGTGAGAACAAGCGGTATGGCGCAGGCGCGGGCAACTATGCGA
>JAHKBB010000100.1 GCA_018826445.1 Patescibacteria group bacterium
ACATCCGACATTTCCGTGAGCACTTTGTCGTCAGGTCCGCCGTCCACTAGAATGAACTTCGAATTTGGCGTTTGAATAAGTATGGCGTCGCCCTGTCCGACGTCCAGGAAATATACGTGAAGCAGCCCGTCCGGAAGAGAGCCGTATGCCAGAATAAGCAGAGCTGTTACGATGACTGCGGCTGTGATCCAGAGTTTGAGGATTTTTGCGGGTATGTTTTTGAGCACCTAGCCACGGTAGCATACTCACATTAAATTTTTCTGAAGAACGTTGTTCAAAACTTTACAGATTGGATTTGCATGAGAACGTTCTTGAAATATGGACTAACCCCGTCTCCTGCTTAAAAAGCCGGCTCCCAGCGATGCGAGTACAAGCAGGGCGACGCCCGGACCGGTCGCGGGAAGTGTTGCTGAAGCAACCGCTCCGTTGTTTTCGTTGCCTGCTTCATCCTTTGCTGTAACTTTGAAGTAATATTCAATGCCCGGTTCGAGACCGTAGGCGGTGTAAGTTGTTGCATCCGGGGAGATTTGGGTTCCGTTGTCGTATGTTTTCCCTTTATCCTTACTCTTGTAAAGGATCAATCCCGTAAGGTCGTTTTCGGAATCGATACTTGCGCTCCATGAAAGGTTTACGACACCGTTTACCGCTTTTGAAACCAGGCCGGTTACGTTTTCCGGAGCGACCAGGTCAAGCAGGGTTGTTTCGCCTTTTCCTTGGAATGTTTCAACATTCGCTTCGTCTTTCGTGTCAATTATGTTTCCGGCTTTATCCGAGACACCTGTTATTGCAAGTGCGTATGTGACTTTTGATTGTTTTTCGGTTTTGATCGCGACTGTGTAGCCGTCGTCCTCAAGTTGGATCGAAGTGATTGTTAGTTTTTGTTCCGGGTCGCTTTCCAATGCGATTTTGAAATTGTTTACGATGTCGATTCCTAGATTCACTTTTTCATTGAATGTGACTTTCAATTCTGTATCTGAAAAAACTTCGATTCCCATTACAAATGGGCCTTCTGTGTCGCTTTTTACTACCGGTTCTTCTTTCGGCTCGGGAATTTCTTTGCTCAGATCTGTTCCGCGGAACATCGCAACGTCTGAGACTCCGCTTACTATTGGGTTGCCCGCTAGATCTTCCACGTCGATTCCGACCGTTACTATATATGGCATTTCAGCTGATTGAACCGCGGTGGTAAGGACTACGACATTTCCTGATTTGTCGAGCTTTGCGTCCAAAACTTCCAAGTAGTCTAGAGTTTTGTTGCTTTGGATTGCAAATGCGTCTTCCGGATTTGATTTTGGAATTATCACCGGTTCCGAAAATTCAACGTAGACTTCTGTGTCAAACACAGCTTCCGCTGAAACAACTTCCGGAGCTTCCGTGTCACCTTCTTCAACTTCTTGAATTTCCGGGGCCGCATTAACTTCATTACTGTAATATTCACTTTCGTTTCCCGTCGCGTCCAGGGCGGTCATTGCGAAATAATATGTTGTTCCGTTTTTGAGATCTGTAATTGTGTGCTCCAAAACGTCTTCTGTTTCGGAAACCTTTGTGTAGTTCACCTTTGGATCTTCTCCGGTCACGGACTGCGTCCCGTAGTAAATGTGGTAATTGGTTACACCCGTATCGTCTGTGGCCAGATCCCATGTGAGGGTTATTTCACTGTCACCGGCTTCTTTCACTTTCAGGTTCTCTACGTCAGAAGGAAGGATTGTGTCGGCGCTTTGCGCGAACGTGTATGGCGCAAGACCAAATGTTAGCGAAACGACAAGCAGCAACTTAATCAGATTTTTCATTTTTTGTTTTTAGTTTTCATTGAATTATACCAAAAAATCGGCTCTGGGTCAATACTATGCAAATGGAAAATTTGGGTTCTGGCTAAAGCTTGGCAACCTTAACCTGCTCGATGCGGTGCTTAAACATTTTGAGGATTGTGATTTTTGCGCTTTTGAATTTTATCACCTCCCCTTCTCTTGGGAATACGTGAAGTTTGTCCAGTATATAGGAGTTCACAGTTTGCCCCGAATCGCTGCCGAGGCGGATTTTTAGAGCGCGGTTTATTTCGGATATGCGGGTGGAGCCGCGAGCCAGAATTTCCTTGTCGCTTATTTGTTCTATCGGAAGAATTTCTATGTCCGATTCGTCGATGATTTCGCCTACGATTTCTTCGAGCAGATCTTCAAGTGTGACAAGCCCGGCGGTTCCTCCCTGATCGTCTATTACTATTGCGAGGTGCGAGCGGCTTTTTTTAAATTTCCTAAAGAGGTCGTGAATCTGCATACTTCCCGGAACTTTCAATGGTTTTTGAAGTTTGAGACGGGAAAGTTTTTTATCGTCACGATATTCCTCCATAAATTTCAAAAGCTCTTTTATCGATACAAGTCCCACTATGTTATCTATCGTTCCTTTATATACCGGCAGTCTCGAGTGTGAATGTTTGATCGCATAGTCCACAGCTTCCTGTAGTGTCATGTTTATTTCGATGGCCTCCATAACCACCCTATGGGTCATAACTTCTTTTACGCAGAGGTCGTTGAATTCCAAAATGTTTTCAATAAATTCGCGTCCGTGTGTTTCGATTGCGCCCTCTTCCGCGCCTACCTTTACAAATGCTCGAAGTTCGTCCTCCGTGACACTTGGTTCAGCGTCAGTTCTGATTAATTTTGCGATAATATCGAAAAACCAAATGAGAGGTGTAATGATTTTTTGCAAAATATAAAATGGGTGGGCAAGTGTCAGTGCGATTTTTGCGGCGTGTCTGTGGGCGTATGTTTTCGGCATAATTTCACCGAAAGTAATAATAAGCAATGTCATTACCCCAACCGCTATCCCAATTCCTGTTGAACCGAACGCTATGGTGAACACATATGAAGCGAAGGCGGATGCCCCAATATTTACGACGTTGTTCCCTATAAGTATGGTTATGAGAAGTTTATGGGTGTCATCTTTGAGTTTTTTCAAATATCTTCCTTTTCTTTTGTGCTTGGAAGCCAGTTCTTCGACTTTGGACTTACTTAGGGAGACGAAAGCCGTTTCGCTACCCGAGAATATTCCGGACAAAATTATCAAGACAATAAGAACCCCTATGTTGTAAACCATATTTGTGCCCATGTGTCCTTTCAATTGTAATGAGTTTTGGGTAAGATTTAAAGGCAATATAAGAATGGGCTTATGTATTTAAAGGTGGATTCAAAGATTTTCCAAAAGTTCCCGGATCTTGCTTTGGGTGTTTTGATTGTAAAAGGACTCGATAATACAAAGAAGCACACGACCATTACTCAGCTTATGAATGGAGCTATTGCTCAGCAAAAGAGCAGGTTTGATAAGGAGAATTTGGATGATCACGTGGTTATCAGAACTTGGCGTGACGCGTACAAGAGCTTTGGTTCCGACCCGACAAAGACGTCTTGCTCGATTGAAGGTCTCTTAAAAAGAGTTTTAAAGAAAAAGGAAATTCCAAAGATCAATGCTTTGGTTGATATTTACAACTATTTTTCGATTAAGAATATGATCCCTATCGGAGGAGAGGATATGGATCGGCTTTGCGGCGATGTAAAGCTTACTCTCGCGAGAGGGGACGAGCCTTTTCGCGCTATTGTGTCTGAGAAAGTTGAAAGTCCTGACGAGGGCGAGGTTGTGTATAAGGATTCCGGGGGCGTTACGTGCAGAAAATGGAACTGGAGGGAATGTGACAGAACAAAATTTGGTACCGATACGAAGAATGCCGTTTTGATTATGGAAGATCTTGGAATTTTGAAGAAAGATAAACTGCAGATTCTTTTGCGTGAACTTGCGGCTCTCGTGAAGAAATATTGCGGCGGAGAAACCGAGGAACGTATTTTGACCCAAGAAAAATCCGAAGTTGACCTTGGAATCGCCGGAAAAACCGGTGTAAATGACGCGGAGTATCAAGGGACTGTTATAAAGAAGAAAAGCCATACGTTTTTGCCGCAAGTTAAGAAAAAAGTGAAGACAAAGTTGGAGGGCAGTACTTTGCTCAGGATAAAACTTGAGAGTTTAATGATCGATGCCGCCAAAAAGGCGTATCCGCAGAAAGAAATTCATGAGGCGACAATAGAGTATCCGAAGGATGAAAGCCACGGGGACTACTCTTGCAATGTCGCGATGGGTCTCGCCAAAGAACTTTCGGAAAATCCGCATGAGGTTGCGAGAGAAATTGTTGACAAGGTGAAAAAACCTCAGTACTTGGACAAAATCGAAGTTAAGGCTCCGGGATTTATTAATTTTTATTTAGATCGGGAATGGCTTGAGAAAGAAGCTGAAAAAGCTATCAAGGGCGGTGGGAAATATGGATCTTTAAACATCGGAGAAGACAGAACTATTGTAATTGATTTTTCCCAACCGAATATTGCAAAACCGCTCGGAATTCATCACTTGCTTTCGACTGTTATTGGACAGAGTTTGTACAATATTTACAGTTTCCTTGGATTCAAATGTGTCGGTGTGAACCATATCGGCGATTGGGGAACCCAATTTGGTAAACTCACATACGCATACAAGCAGTGGGGGAAGCACGAGGTTATTGAGAAGGATCCGATTAATGAACTTTTAAAGCTTTATGTAAAATTTCATGATGAGGCTGGACATGACCCTTCTATTGAAGACAATGCGCGCGCGGAGTTCAAAAAGCTTGAAGACGGTGACGAACAGAATACGAAGTTGTGGAAATGGTTCGTGGACATTAGTTTGGAAGAAGTTCAAAAAACATACGATTTTCTCGGGGGAATTCATTTTGACCACATCCATGGAGAGAGTTTTTACAATGACAAGATGGATGAGATTATCGAGGATGGGAAAAATAAGAAAGTGATTATCGAGGGTGATGACGAGTCCTTGATTATCAAGTATGAAAATGACAAATACCCGCCGTTTTTGGTACAAAAATCGGACGGAGCCACTTTGTATTCGACTCGTGATTTGGCTGCCGTAAAATACCGCCAGGACACCTGGAGTCCGGAAAAGATTTTATATGTGGTGGATGTCGCTCAAAGTTTGTATTTCCAACAATTATTTGAAGCGGAGGACCTTCTGGGAACTCGTGAGGCGGAACTTGTCCATGTTGTGTTTGGGCGAATGCAATTTAGTGACAAAAAGATGAGTACGAGAAAGGGAAATATTATTTTGCTTGACGAAGTGCTTAAAGAGGCTGAAAAAAAAGCTCGAAAAATTGTCGATGAAAAAAATCCGGACCTTTCGGATGAAGATAAGGAGGCTTTGGCTCACAAGATTGGTGTGGGCGCTGTTAAGTACAGCGCTTTATCTCAGAACCGCACCACGAATATTACTTTTGATTGGGACAAAATTCTCGCTCTCGACGGCAACAGCGCCCCATATCTCCAATACACTTATGCGCGTGCCATGAGCATCCTGAAACGAAAAGGTGAAAAGATTGAGGCAAAACAGGTCGAGGAGAAAAAAAAGGCCCCTGCCGTGAGTGATGAAAAAGGGCAGGTAACGCTCTTTGAGGCGATAGACAGTGCTACGGAGGAGGAGGCTGAAGTGGACGAAAAAAGCTCTACGGAACCACTAAATGCGGAAGACAAAGAAATGAAAGTTCTTCGAGAAATTGTAAAATTTTCCGAGCACGTCGCGCTTTCTGCCGCGGAATACAAACCGAATATTCTCGCAAATTATCTCTACAATCTCGCACAGAAGTTCAACACTTTCTACAACAGTGTCCCTGTTCTAGCCGCGGAGAATAGTGAAAAGAAAGAAGCCCGCCTAAAACTCACGGAATCTGTGACGGTAGTCCTTGAGAATGGACTAAAACTGCTAGGTATTGAGGTTATGGAGAGAATGTAGAGTTTAGTCATTCAGTCCTAATTCTGTTTGATGTTGAGTTTGAGTGAAAATTTTGTGGTGACGGCTTTTTGGTGAGGCTGTGGGATTTGTGGTGACGGTAACGAAAATCGCGTTGACGGGTTTTTGGTGTTTTTTGGAGGTTTTCGAGAGTTTTGCGCGGAAGGTGTGAAAAATGTGTTGACGGCTTTTTGGTGGTTTTTTTAGTTTTCAAGAGTTGCGTGCGGAAGGTGTGAATTTCGTGTTGACAAGAAAATCGTGTTTTTGGTTTGGGCGCTGGTTTTTCGTGTGAGCTGTTTTTCGCGGGTCGCGTGAGTTTTTTGTCGCGAGGTGCTGCAAAACGGCGCGAGAGGTGAGGTTTTACTCACCATTTTAAGT
>JAHKBB010000134.1 GCA_018826445.1 Patescibacteria group bacterium
CACATTCTTCTCCTGTATTTATTACGCCATTTCCACAAACCCCCAGACAATCAGGGTCTGCATATGCACATTGAGGAGTACAAATATTATCACTGGCTTTATTACAACATAAGTTATTATCATAAACACTGCATGTCAACCCATTTGCACAAGTATCTTGGTCTCCGTCCTCACAATCTTCACAAGAACAACCTTCTCCAATTTCACAAACTTCATCTTTATCGCAAATAGGATCAGGACCATCACTACATCCACTAGTATCAAACACACAAGTAGATTTACATCCCAATGTTCCGCTTGTGTAATCATCTAAATCACTGCAACTTTTTCCATCTAAATTAGTTCCATCACACTCTTCATTGAAATTTGCATCATTAGGCTTATCAACATTTGGATCTCCACATTTTTTGTTAATAGGAAGATTATCAACACATAAACTTTTATCAAATTCACAGTCTGTATTACATGATAATATTCCACTATCATACCCAAGTGTTTTACAAGTCTCCCCCTCCAAATCAATTCCATCACAATCCTCACTTAATTGATTAACATCATTATCACCGCAAATAGGAGTTGTACAATCAGGATTTGGAACTTCATCCATACAATAATTACAATTGATTGCACACGTTGAATCATCACATAAAGTTGTTCCTAATGGGCATAAACTATCTGGAAAAGTTTGTCTACACATTCCACATTCATAATCACAATTCTCATCACACCCTGAATTAAGGACGCCATTAAGAAGGCCTAAATCACATTCTTCATCAAATTCTTCTTCGGTATTTCCACAAACAGCTTCGCCACCACAATCAGGGTCAATGAATGCACAATATGGATTACAAATATCATTATTTATCTCATTACAACACCCCGTATCTTCTAAACTGCACAATAATCCTGTTGCACACTCATCTGGTTCATTATCACAATCAGCACAAGTACAACCTTCATTATCATCACACTTATCGTTGTAATCACAATCACTTGATCCCTGGTCGCAGAAATTACAATTTATTGCACAAGTTCCATCAGAACATAAAGTTAATCCTTCTGAGCATGGAGCACTAATTCCACATTCATAATCACAAATAGAATCACAACCATCCCCCTCAATTAAATTTCCGTCGTCACATTCTTCATCAAATTCTTCTACGCTATTTCCACATACATCTTGAAGTCCTGTCCAACCAGCAACACATTCATTATTTACCCATGAACAATAGCAATCATAACCCACCCCACAATTTATTGCAGGTTGTTTATTTTCAACATCACTCTCAGAGACACTACATAACTCAGAACTACATTCTAATTCTTTATTATAATCACTACACTTAATAATACTGTTGCAAGCTGTAATATTCTCCAATAGAGTTATTACCAATGAGTTACTTGTTTCACTATTTACTTTAAAATAAAATTCATCAAAAGCAGTTTCCCCTGTTGCTTTTATATCTTCTTGCGTTACTGTCCAACTTGCAATAGCGTTTCCAGAACTATCAACATTTGCTGTTAAATCTTTGATAAAATCATCAGGATTTGGCCATAAATCTTTTTCATAAATATCAAAAGTTAATTCTGTACCTTCTGCTAATTCTGAATTTTCTAAAATAAGCATGACTTGTGTATATTCTAATTGAACAACTGCCTGTGTAATCTTATTTCCTCCTGTATCTGCCCAGTAAGCATCTGTTTTTTTTGTGACTTCTAAATAAGTAGAAGAAAATATGGTTTTTTCAGGAATAACAGCTTCAAATTTATATTCAGGGTTGCTGTTAGAGTCACCTGTATCCTTAATCCATTCTGCCTTCCATTTCGCAGCAGCCTGTCCATTTGACTCAAATGTTGCTGATACTGATTTTACATTCAGCTTGCCAGTATCAGTTGCATCTTTTTCACATGCAAGTTCTCCGCAATCAACTTCATAGATATCAAACAATATATCCTTCCCACTGCATGCAAGGTTTCCAATAACATTCATTGTTATTTCTGTTCCTTCTACAGTTTTTGTGTCCCCCCAATAAGCTTCATATAACTCGCACTCTTCTATTATAACTTCCTTTTGAGGCACACAGCAAATTTTTGTGTTATAAATATTAAAAGCTCCTATATGTGCATTTGTAGAAGAAGATAAAGATAAGACATTTATCTCTCCAGTTGGGCAATTTTCTATGTTATTCCAAATCATACAACTTGAAAAACCCTGATAGCAGACATCTGTTTCATAATTACTGTTTTCAGGAATTTCAGAATGAGCATTTGTTGAAGATG
>JAHKBB010000101.1 GCA_018826445.1 Patescibacteria group bacterium
CTTGAAATCTTCTCTCCTATATAACCGAAGTCTTTTTCATATTCATTTATAGTGAAAGAATTTCCAAATGTGCAATCCGTATACCACTGTTATCCATATGATTTGGATTATGCCAAAGAACTTTGGGACGCAGGTGTGTACACTTCTTTCAATGGAGTTATTACTTATCCAACTGCGGATTCTTCTGTATGGGTTGTACACAACGCTCCATTGGACAAGATCATGATAGAGACGGATTGCCCGTTCCTCACCCCTCAATCCAAGCGCGGCAAGCGTAATGAACCTGCAAATGTCAAAGAAGTCCTTGAAAAAATCGCGGAAGTGAAAGGGCTTGCCTATGAAGATGTGGATAAGGCGATTGAGGGGACTACGAGGGAGTTTTTTAGAATATAGAAAGCGCTTCTCTGATGTTCGATACTTGTATGAGTTTCAGTTTTGTTGAAAGTTTTTCTGAGGTACGTGGAATGACAGCCTGTTTCATTCCGAGTTTTTCCGCTTCTTTGAGGCGCTGTTCCAGCTTTGTGACGCTGCGGATTTCACCGCTTAGACCGACTTCTCCGAGTATTAATGTATCTGTTGGAAAATGTTTGTGTTTGAACGAAGAGGCGATTGCCATGAGGATTCCGAGATCGCATGCCGGATCTTTAAGTTTCATTCCTCCCGCCACATTTACATACACGTCTTTTTCCAGGAAGTTCATTTTAAGGTATTTTTGAAGGACTGCGAGCATTAGATGGGTTCTTTGGAGATCGTACCCCTGTGCAGCCCTCTTCGGATATCCAAATGCCGTTTTGTCGGTTAATGCCTGTACTTCGATCAAAAATGGACGACTGCCCTCGATTGTTGTCGTTACGACAGATCCAATTGCGTTTGGTTCACGTCCTTCCAGGAATATTTTTGATGGATTTTCTACTTCTTTGAGTCCATCTGATTTCATTTCAAATACTCCCACTTCATTCGTGGATCCAAACCTGTTTTTGATGCTCCTTAAAAGTCTGAAATTTTGGTATCTGTCTCCTTCAAGATAGAGGACTGTGTCGACCAGGTGCTCCAACATTTTAGGTCCTGCGAGGTTTCCGTCTTTTGTTACGTGTCCGGTTATTACGACCGGGATCTTTTTGTTTTTTGCCACTTCCATCAATTTTTCCGCACATGCTCTTACCTGGTTTACGGATCCGGCCAAACTTGGGATATCTACAGACGAAACTACTTGTATGGAGTCAACGATCACAAATTCCGGTTTTTCGTCCTCGATCGTTCCCAAGACTGACTCTATGTTTGTGTCAGAAAGTATGCTTATATTCTCCGATTTTACTCCCAGTCTGTGTGCTCTGGATGCTACCTGCGAAACTGATTCTTCTCCAGATACGTACAGCACTTTCTTTTGTCCCGCTATCTTTCCACAAAGCTGCATCGTTAATGTGGATTTTCCTATTCCGGGTTCTCCGCTTAAAAGAATGAAATTGCCTTCCACGATTCCACCGCCAAGTGCGCGATCGAGTTCGCCGATTCCTGTTTCCAGTCTGTTCTCGAATGCTTTTGAATGTGTGAGTTTTTCGGATTTCTTGGCCTGTACGGGGGCGTGTTTACGGGGAGATGTGTCAATTACATCCTCAACAAAAGAGTTCCAGGCGTCACAGCCGGAGCATTTGCCGGTCCATTTGTTCTCTTGGTGGCCGCATTTTTCGCAGATGTATACTGATTTCAATTTCATAGCAGCCGTATTTTAGCACACTCACATTAAAATTCTCTAAAAAATTTATGACATTTTTGAGAGGAACGTTGTGCAAAACTTTCCAGGTTAGAAAATTTAGGAACGTTCCAGAAATTTTCAACCTGGAAAAAATTTAGGAACGTTCCAACTATTGAATTTCCAACCGGTTTTTGTTAAGGTTTGCCGTGCGCTGTGGGTCACTAGCTCAGTCGGTAGAGCAGCTGCCTCTTAAGCAGACGGTCACAGGTTCGAATCCTGTGTGACCCACCAGTAAAAGTTGAAAAAGTCTCCAATTTATGACTCTGGAAGTGTGCCAAATACTTTGTTTGCAAGATTTCTTAGTTCTTGCTCTCCAAAAACCATCTTTTTCCTTCTACCCAAGCCTAAAGCTCTTCTAGCCAGTTGAGCACCATTTCCATAATTTCCAAAATCCATTTGTTCAAATCTAGATACACCACAACTTATCAAATCTTCACTAGATTTTATTCCCATGGCTTCTAACATTTTTCTGTAATAATCTATGATACCGGCATTTTCAAATACAACTTCTCCGATTATACGTAATGTTTCGCGAGTAATAAATCTAGGACAGTTTCCCATTAAAATATAATTAGCCAAAGCTGGCCCATTGCCGTAAGGAGGAAATTTTGTTCGTATGAATTTACCAGAACCAAAGGTCACCAAATCGTCCACAGATCTTATGCCGTTTGCTTCCAATACTTTTCTATATGTTACAACTCTTTCTTTTTGTTGACTCCCATAAAGGATATCGGCAATTAAAGACATTGTCGTTCTAGTTTTTTCTTTTGGCAAAAGGGCTCTATGTAAAATCCGCTTTGCTAACACTAATCCGCTTCCATAATCTTTGAAATGTTCCTGAAAAAATCTTATTCCAAAAAGCATAAATGAGTCTCTGTCGGTGACTCCTCTTTTTAAAAGCATTGTTCTGACATTTTCCAGTCTCTGTTGTTCTGTTTCTTTCCCGTAAATAAAATCAGCTATTTCACGCAGCTCAGGATTTTTTACGATGACAGGCCTGCCCACGAGCATGCTTGCAAATCCTGTGCCTTTCCCAAATGGGGCAAATTTCTCATACGTAAACCAGGTAGGTCCGCGTGTTAAAAGAGCCGCCCTGTTTTTTACACCTTTTTCTTCTAAAATCTGTCTTGCTAAAATTTTTAATTTTTCCCTATCTTCTTCTCCTGTTCGTAAATCGATTCTTCTTCTGACTTCCTCTAAAATTTCAATATTGCCCAGTATTACACCTATATCCATGGGTTCCGAACCGCCTTTTACAGAACCAAACCTTATTCTATCAGAAGCATCTTTCGGAATAGCTTTAATTAAATGTAAAAACCTGATTTTCTCATCATCATTCAGCAAATTATAGATTTCCGCGAAAGATTTCCCGTCTTTTCTTAAAACCAAAACTTTTTGTTCAACGTCTCTCATTCCGGATGGAACTAATAAAGCGGCTTCTCTATATTCGCTAAGCTCCAAAGCTTCGTGAGCAGAAAAAGGAAGATACCTATCGTGTACATATAAATAATCAACGATTACACAACTGGCAAATGGATTAGAAGGATCAATCCTTAATCCTCTGCCTATTTCCTGTTTATATAGCCAACCGCTACCTTCGCCTAACGGTTGAAGCATATGGACTGCTTCAACATTTTCAGCGTCAAAACCCTCTGTGATTTTTCTCGCCGATACTATTGCTCTTATTTCTCTTCTCCTGAATTGTTCTTTATGTTTATCAAAAACGTGCGCTGGGGTTTCTCCAGAAACCGCCATAGCAGGCATTCCAATTCTATTTAATTCCTTCGCCAATTCTTCTGCTTGTTTAATTCTTGTAACAAAAAATAAAGATTGCCGATCCACTAAAGGCGTTTCGCCGATTTCGCGCAGTAATGGATATGTTTTTCTCAATGTGCTTAGGACTACATCATTTAAAACGCCTTGATTTCTGGATAACACTTTTTCTACATCAAGTGGGACAAAATTTCCCTTATTTATCCTGACATCACTCATATCAATATCGGTATTAACTCTAATTACACGCACTTGTTTTAACTCACCCCTCTCAATCATTTCCCTTAAAGATTCCCTATAAATCATACATTCAAAAGTATCATAAGGGTTTCGCTCAGGACCTGCTGGTGTAGCAGAATAACCTGTGAGCCAAGCATGGCCAAACTGATCTTGCAATAATCTTCTAATTCTATCCGTAATATTATGACATTCATCAGCTATAATTAGTCCTATCTTTCTCTCGTTTTCGAAATATTTCAAAAATGTTCTTTCATGCAAACCTTGATATGTAGTCACAGTGACCGGAGAATTTCTATGTCTGTCACTTTCGTTTGATGAACACGTAATAACTCTTACTTCGTTACAAATTCCTTTAAGCCACAATTGGACATCGCCAATTTTCATCGCATCTTCTCTAAATTCGTCATCTGAATCATCATCTAATGGACAATCGGCAAGCATTTGAGATGCCAAATTCAAACGAGAAGTCAGAACAAGAACTTCGACTTCATCAAGCATATCAAAAGCTTTTGCATATTCCAAAAAGGCACGTATTTGCGCGCCAATAAGCATGGTTTTTCCGCTTCCTGTTGGCATATCCAAAAAACCTCTATTGTAATGCATAAAACTCTTGGCCAAAGCATCCAGACCTGCTCTTTGAATTCTGCGAAATTCAATAGGAACACCCAAATCTGCGGGACTGGAAACGTTTTGCAATTCGTTTGCGTAAAATGATCTTCGTTTTGCCAATTCTCTATGAGCTCCAAGCTGTTGCTCGTATAATTGTCTTTGTTCTCCAGTTAAACTATTTGGATCTTTATCTCTTAAAGCAATCAATTCTCCTCTGGATACCCCAATTTCATCAGCAATCATGCTTATTTCATCATCAATCTGGACTGGTAATTTGTTTTGTATCCCCATTCCCCTCAACAAAGGGGGCAAATGTAGACTATTTTCATAAAAAAGTCAATTTTTGACTTTACAATTCCAAGATAGTAAATTTGTTGCGGTTGATTGTGGGGCTGTAGCTCAGCTGGCTAGAGCGCTTCCATGGCATGGAAGAAGTCGTGGGTTCGAATCCCATCAGCTCCACCAGGTTCTAATGGAAGATTCTTCCGGAGAGTAGGTTTTTCGTGAGTGGCCACTTTTTCAGTCAATAGTCAGCCTTTGTACTTCTTTGGTTTCGCTGACTATTTTTGTTATACCTGATATTTTAAGCAGGGGAAAAATAATGCGTAAGAGCATGGCGGGTATCCAAGCCAGCAGGCTGACAATTGTTATCAGAGGTGTGAATAAAACTGCGACTATGGCCAATGGAATGAATCGTTCGTAGGGTTTTATTGTATTCTCCGAGAAATTATCTACGGCGTGTTTGAATTCCTCTCTGAAACCGGCCGCAGCTTCTTGATATTGCCACTCCGGCACTTTGGGTTTAATGATCCGTTCTTCTATTTGGTCTGACGCTATTTTAAGGTACGGTTCAGGGATCGAGAAGCCTTCCTGCTCAATATGCGCCGCACAGCCAAGATACAAACTACCGCAGGCTATAAGGACAAGCGCCATTCGCAGCAGCCCCTGACTTTTGGCGACAGGCTGCACGGAGAATTCAATTTGCTGATTAAGTTTTTTTGTAACAGCCGATACGTAAAGAACTCCGGCCAAAAGATATACCAAGCTCAAAATCCCACTGCCTATCGTTAGTTGCCAGCCCAGCGGCATAGCCAAACCGGAAAGGGCAAAAGCGGTTATGGCAATCCACATTGGCCGCAGCAGCGCGGCCGCTAAACCGGCAGTTACTGTCACAACATATAATGCTAGCAAAAACCATAAAAGTAGATTTAGAAGCTCTCCACCGGAGGAGGAAAACATTAAGTTATAGGCTTGGCTGATTTGTTTACAGACTACTCCAAAAAAATATCCGGCGCCGATCAATAGAGCGGCGAAAAAGGCGATTTTCGGCCACTTCCGCTTGCCGCGTTTTTTATTTTTTGAAAATATGTTTTTGAGAGGATTTGTTATTTTATTTTTTTGGTTAATAAGTTAATAGGTAACATTCATAGTTCCTCTTCTTTTGTTTTCTATGGAGAAAAGCAGATTCAATGTACGCCCGATTTTACTCATTACCAATTTACCGTCTTCTAAATCCATGGCGAGTTTGTATCCCAATTTTTTGAGTACTTCCTGCACAGCCAGAATATCTTCCTCCGTCACGAGCCGATTAAACACATAATCCAGAGAAATTCCCCCGAAATTGTCTCTCAATTTCACCTTGTTATCAAAAAATTCATTAAGAATGGGAAGAAGCTCTTCATGAACTTCCCGACTTTTTTCATTTTCGGTTTCGATGGGGTCGATGCTTTCATAATATATTGTGGCCCACGTTTTGGCCTCAGGTGTAACCAGTGGACTGATAACGGAGGATATAAATCCTTGCTTGCTTGGAACAATTGTTTTTTCTTCAAATGGCGAAAGAGTGGTGATTATTCTCTCTGTTTTGGCTGGAACTTGCGACTTTTGTTTTTTAATCCCCAATTCATAATCCGGAATTTTCGGCTCTAAATCTCTAATGGTAATGTATTGACTCAAATCCTCTTGCGAAACGGTCTTGTAATCGGAAACGAGGTCGGAGTCTTCGCTGAGATTTCCATTAGCATCAAGTTTAATCAGTAAAGCGTCACTGCAATAAAATTTTATTCCAAAGCTGACACTGCAGACAACATCGGTGCCATAAGTACCGGCAATTAATATTCCTTGATCATTGTCAATTCGGATATCACTGCCTATAAATTCGTAAGGGATGCCTGTTGAATTCCTTACATCCACAGGCTTAACTTCAGGGCCGATTGTTTTGAGCCATTTAGCATTAAACTCCGGATCAACTTTGAGCAGAGCTATATGCCTTGTCGCAGTAGACGACCAAACATCCTGAGCTTCGTTCATTTCTTCTATTGCTTTTTTCAGGGCCGGATTTTTTTCTTCATCTCCCGGCATATAATCATCCGGATAGAGTTTGCTCGCCTCTCCCATTTTCTTCATATAAGCATCATATGAATCACCCGCAAATTCCTTGCCTTCGGACATAAAATTTCGCATAATGATGAAATCGCCGTCTTTGGTTTTTACTATTTCGAATTCATTGTCAAAAGACAAAAGCCCGGTTTCTATCGTTTTTGCCCACTTGAAATTACCGTCTTCGTCCAACTTTACCGCCAGAAGCGGAGTGCCTGTAATTGTTTCGTAAGTGGGATTGTAATTAATTTGGTTGGTAAATGGTGAAAGAAGACCTATAGCTAAATAACCATTGTCCGGAGTTTTCTGCACTGCGGAAAAATTGCCGGCCGACATCCTGACTTTCATGTAGTATTCCGTGTATCCAATCTCATTATCAGCTTCCTCAGCAATCAAATATTCGGTTGGTATGGCTTCTATGCTTTTGGCCCATTTCACCTGGCCGTTTTTATCTAATTTCACAACGGCA
>JAHKBB010000102.1 GCA_018826445.1 Patescibacteria group bacterium
AGATGTGTTGGATGGGATAAAAATGGATGCGCCAGTTTCACGTGAGAGAGTCTGTAAATTAAATACTGCAGTACTGGGATTAGAAGTACCTTCCAATGCCGGAAGTGTTGTCAGCCGGTTTAAAGATAGTAAAGATATAACGGAAGTTGATAGTATCGCTGCAAATGTAGAAGCAGACATCTTTAGCGGAAATGACGATGGAACATTTAATCCTAAAGGCAAGCTTAATAAAGCAGAAGCTGCCAAGGTGCTTCTCAAAACACTAGAAGTAAGAAGAGCTGCTGACTGATAAAACCCCAAATTATAAGGAGTTTCAGATGCCGCTTCCAGCTATTAAATTTAAATTTCATCAACACTGCCCCCATAAGCCCCGAACAAAGTACGATCGCCTATTTCAATACCCTGATTTTTCAAATTCTCGCGGGCCAGCCCGGCTATACGCTCTTGATAAGCTAGGACTTCACGTACTTGATCGGGATTCTCAATATTTCCCTCCGCCCATCCCCGCAAGATAGGATAACCGCACGGACATATGCATTCTTGAGCATCTACCATACGCCTCGCTCTGGCTTGAAGCTCAGCAATCTCGCTTTCACGGCTGGCAAGGGATGTGGGTTCTTCTTTCGATTCACCAACCGACTCGCCCAAAGATAATGTCATAATAGTGGTTGTTAGATACCAGGATAATAATTATAGACATTGCGTGTAATTTTATCAAATTAAAACATTCCCCAGACAGTCCATATTGCAGATTTTGAACTTTTGATGTATAAATCAACCACAGTATGAATTTCCAAACGCACACATCCGGCAACATGATGATGCTCTCCTAAAGAGGGTCGTAAGGTCATGTTCCTGGAATCAAAACGGCTCTCTACAAGGAGAGTCTTTTTTTAATCTGCAAAAATGTACTACCTGAGTTTCGAAATGATAATGATGATGATGATCCGTAAACGGCGAATGCTGATGTGTATGTTGTAACATATAAAAACGCAAAAGCCCTCGCCGATACGGTTGAGGGCTTTTTTATTATTTAATTTATAAAAAAATGGCAGAATTAACGGATTCAGAAAAAGATTTGCTCAGCAGAAAAACCCACGCACTACACGTCTTTAGCGATACGATCCCGGAATCAGAAGACTTTGATGCTCCACTGACGACCGACTACAACAGCTACGATATCAGATCCACGCGGGATGGAATCGGGGAAAGCACCGTGCTGGGACAATACGGAATTGAACTCATAGTCCAACTGGTCGATGGTTTGCGGGGCGATATTGCAGCCGGAATAGGGGACACAGACCCGGATCTACGAGCTATAGAGAAAAGCCTGACCGCCAAAGTGATCAAGGTCGTTGGGAACAACGCGCCACGTGACGGAGAAAGCGAAAATGGAACAGATTTTCATCTAGCTATCACGGATAATGATTTAATCGTGATCGCAACACCGTTAGAGTTACTCTCGTTCATACGTGATCGCATTAAAAGCGTATTTCGGTTTCCAAACAAGGATAATCCAATTTGGGACTGGATTCGCGAACAATTCAGATCGGCCAAAGCGGCCAGAATCGTGCGATATCCGGATCACCTCGTGAGAGAAAACAAACTCATAATACCGGATCAGCGACACTTGTTTGAATTGGCATTCGCGGACAGATATGGGAATCCACGTGCACGCGCAAGAGATAAATACCATCTCGCAGAACTGATCGACCAGAAAAAGAACGGTAGTGAAGTCGTAGGACTAAGAGTCGTGGGAACATCGAAGATTATAAGAACGAGCCTGACGAATTGCCTGGACGGCATCCCGGCAGGCGAGTGGGGTCTTTATCAAAATGTCGCAGATAATGTGAACGGCGAAAGACCTTCCGCATATTGGGAATTTGCACCGAGATGGGCAAGCGGCGATCAGAGATTAAACGGGTACGAAATTTTGGGGAGACCGAAGTTGGGCAGTCCTATAGAAGTAGTCTCTGTATAAACACGTGCAAACACAAAAAGGCGCTGCGGTATTGTGGCGCCTTCTGTTTTTTTATACAATGAAGCCAGCCATGCACAAAGCTGAACTTTTTCAGAAGAAGGACAAAGACACGGTTAAATGTGTTTGCTGTCAGCGAAAATGCGTAATTTCTCCCGGGAATAGCGGTTTTTGCGGTGTAAGAAAAAATGTTGATGGTGTTCTCTACCTTTCAGTTTACGGTAAAGCTATTGCGGTAAATATAGATCCGGTTGAGAAAAAACCGCTTTATCATTTCATGCCGGGAGCGGAAGTATTTTCTTTTGGGACGGTCGGATGCAATTTTCGCTGTGAATTTTGCCAAAACTGGGACATTTCCCAGGCGACGGCGTCAGATGGAATTTTCAACAGCAGCCAAGACTTACCGCCGGGGGAGATTGTGGAATATTGCGAGGAGAATGAAATTCCGATAATCGCATATACCTATAACGAACCGACTATTTTTACGGAATACGCGGCGGACACGGCAAAACTGGCAAAAAAGAAAGGAATTAAAAACGTATATGTAACCAATGGCTACGAATCCGAAGAATGTCTCGACTACATGAAAGATTGGTGCGATGCGATGAACATCGACATAAAATCATACAACAAAGATTTTTATTTAAAAACTTGCGGCGGCGTAAAACTGGAAGGGGTTCTCGGCACTGTCAAAAAAGCGTATGAAAGAAATATATGGATAGAATGCACGACACTGGTAATCCCGGATCTGAACGACAGCGACAAGGAGCTTACGCAAATAGCGGAGTTCATTGCCGGCGTCTCAAAAGACATTCCATGGCATGTCTCAGCCTTCCATCCCGCGTATAAAATGAACGACAGGAGATCAACTCCGCCGGAAGAATTGGAAAGAGCCTATGAAGCGGGGAAGAAAGCGGGCTTGAAGTTCGTATACACGGGGAACATCATTGGCGGTCACGAAGATACGATCTGCCCGAATTGCAAAGAGGTTTTGATTGAACGAAGTGGAATTTCCTGTCAAACGTGTAAAATAAAAGAGGGAAATTGCCCAAATTGTAAAGAAAAAATCCCAGGCATATGGAAATAAGACACCCAGCAGTAGCAGATATGTTTTACCCGGGAAAAAGTGCGGTCCTAAGACAGCAGGTTTCGCAATTTCTTGAACAGGCAAACCCGCCAAATATCGGAGGACGGATAAAGGGGCTAATCGCCCCCCACGCCGGTTATGTATATTCCGGACCTGTTGCCGCGTATGCATACAAATCCTTGGAAAATCTAGACCGGGAAAAGGACTGGAAAATTCTTCTGCTTGGTCCCTCGCACCAAATTCCGTTTTCGGGGGCGGCGGTATCTGAATTTGAAGAATGGGAAACACCGCTAGGGAATGTGAAAGTGGGGGATATTCGTGAGAAAATCAAAAAAACCGATCTCATAAAAGACATTCCGGGAGCGGATTCTGACGAACATTCGCTCGAAGTCCAAATCCCCTTTTTGCAGACAGTTTTGCAAAAATTCACAATCTATCCATTGGTACTTGGTAGTGTAAACTCTCGGTTGCTGGCGGAGGAATTAGCGGAATTTTGTAAAGAAGACGATGTCCTGACCGTAGTAAGCAGTGATTTAAGTCATTATTTGGGATATGAAGACGCAAAAGAAACGGATTTCGAAACATGTGAAGCCATAAGCGGTTTGGATACGACAAAAATGGATGAGATAGGGGATGCCTGCGGCAAAAACGCGATTCTTACCCTAATGCACATAGCAAAAAAATTGAAATGGAAATGCAAGATGTTAAACTACAGAAACAGCGGCGACACCGCGGGTGACAAGTACAGGGTGGTCGGTTATGGAGCATATGCGTTTTATAAATAAAATATGGAAAAAGAACTAAAAAAATATCTACTACAATTAGCCCGCGCGACAATCGCGGAAGAATTGGATGTACAAGTGGAAACGCCACCTCCCCCGGATGCACAAATTCTCAAAGAAAAAAGAGGAGTTTTTGTAACATTGGAGATCAATCACAGACTGCGCGGATGCATTGGGAACATTGAAGCGGTATATCCTCTCGAGGAGGGGGTAAGAAGAAACGCAATTAACGCCGCATTCCGCGATCCGCGATTCCCGTCTCTCACCAAAGAAGAATTTTCGCATGTTGAAATTGAAATCTCAGTCCTATCGGTTCCCCGCCAACTCGATTATGCAAATACGGAAGAACTCCTCGAAAAATTAACACCGCTGAAAGACGGGGTGATAATAAAGCAAGGGTACTTTGAAGCGACTTATCTGCCTCAGGTTTGG
>JAHKBB010000103.1 GCA_018826445.1 Patescibacteria group bacterium
ACAACAATGTAATAAAACTGGCTCTCGGAATAGCAAGTGCCCTCATAGTAATCGGTTTTCTTGTAGCGGGAACAATGTACGTAACCGCGCAAGGAAACGAAGACCAAACAAACAAAGCGAAAAGTGTACTTATATACACACTCGTAGCGGTAGCGATAATCGCATCCGCGTACGCAATCACGCTGGGCGTCACAACATTGAAAGACCTAATTTGGACAGAATAATCATGAAAAAAATCGCAGCAATTATCATTTCGGCAATATTTCTAATCCAGTCAATACCGCTGGCAAATGCTGTTATGGGACTCGATTACGCCCCAAAAGATACTGCGTTTAAAAGTGAACTAGATGAGCTAAATGAAATAGCCAACATGAAAGGAGTTGCTAATCCAGAAGACGCAGTCAGCCTAGCCTTCGTCACGGTCATTCAAAAAATCTCGGACGGGATTCTTTACGTCGCGGGACCGGTGGCCATCCTTTTTGTGGCATATTCGGGATTCGCATACGCTAACGCAATGGGGAAACAGGAAGGAATTGATCAGGCCAAAAAAGGAATTACCTGGGCACTGCTCGGGCTTTTTCTTGTGATACTGTCATATGGTCTCGTAAGGATAATCGTAAACCTTCTAATAACAGCGGGGAAAGCCGCCTCCTAAGAGTCCAGTCTCGGAAACAAAGGCTCCCCTTTTGAAATTTCAGAACCTTCTTTGAGGATTCCCCACTTGTCTTCGGCGGGGAAATTTTGTTCGGTAAGGCTAAGCTGAGCAAACATCTTCTCAGCGGCATTCGGGATGAATGGTTGAAGCATATAAGAAATATGCGCGAGCATCTCCAAGAGGTTGTACATAACATCCGCGAGCTTATTCGTATCCTTTTTCGCAAGCTCCCAAGGCCTATTTTCTTCCACGTAACCATTCGCAAAATCAGCAAGCCGGAGCACAGCCTCAAGCGCGGCTTTGAGATCAAATTTTTCAAAGTTTTCATGATATTCCCTATGGGCGGTTGCGACCTCGGAAACAACATCTTTCCCATCTGTCGCGGGAGGAACCTTTCCATCAAAATATTTTTCGGTCATTGCGCAAACACGGCTAAATAAATTCCCAACGTTGTTTGCGAGCTCACCGTCATAAATCGCCTCAAAACGAGTTTTGCTAAAGTCCCCGTCATCGCAAGTCGGGATCTCGCGCAGAAGATAATAGCGAAGCGAATCAACCCCATACTTCTCCACATATTCGACCGGATCCACAACATTCCCGAGCGACTTACTCATCTTTTTCCCCTCAGAAGTGATAAATCCATGAACATATATGGCCTTTGGTATAGAAATTCCGGCAGACATAAGCATTCCAATCCAATATCCGGCGTGAAAACGGAGAATATCTTTTCCAATCACGTGAACGTCAGCCGGCCAATATCGGGAGACTTTCTCATCGTCGTCCGCGTATCCAAGCGCAGTTATGTAATTTGAAAGGGCGTCGCACCAAACATACATAACCTGATCGTCGTCACCGGGAACAGTAATTCCCCAAGGAAGAATCTTTTTTGGACGCGAGAAACTGATATCCGGAAGACCCTCCCCAATTATGTTTAGCATCTCTTGTTTTCTGGATTTTGGAAGAATGAGAAGCTCATCGGTTTCAATAGCTTTGCGGATTTGGTCTGAATATCTCGAAAGTTTGAAGAAATAATTTTTTTCTTCAAGCTTTTCCGGGGCTTTGTCGTGATTCGGACACTTCCCGTCCACGAGATCGCTATTCGCAATATATGATTCACAACCGACACAGTAGTTGCCGACATACTTGTCCTTATATATATCTCCTTTTTCAACGAGCTTTGACCACAATTTCTGCGCGCCTCTTTTGTGAAGATCGGAGGTTGTGCGAATGAAATCGTCGTTTGAGAGGGCAAGAAGGTCTTTTAACGCCTTGAACTTCTCCGCGTTGTCATCCGCGAATTTTTGAGGGGGAATTCCCTCTTCCTTAGCAGTTTTATAAAGTTTCACGCCATGCTCGTCTGTACCCGTAAGAAAGTACGTATCGTCGCCTTTTAGACGACGATAACGAGCCAAACAGTCGGTCTGGACAATTTCGAGGGCGAAGCCGATGTGAGGCTTCGCGTTCACATACGGAATCGCGGTTGTGATATAAAACTTATTCATCGCCTTCAAATAGTATAGGAATTGACTTACACTGTAAACAGCAGCCACGGGGAGTGAAACGCTCCCGCGACCCTGAATTTAACAAGCATGAAAAAAATCAACGAAGAGTTTGTTTGTCTGCATTGTGGACATAAGAATATTGAGGCAAAAAAAACGTGTCGCAATCACTGCACAAAGTGCCTATACTCACTTCACATGGATGATAAGGAACCCGGAGACAGGCTGAGCAAATGTCACGGACTGATGGAACCATACGGAATCGATCAGGACAGAAAGATTATTCACAAATGTACAAAGTGTGGGACAATGCAGAAAAATAAGCCTGCGGACGATGACAATATGGACAAAATAATTGAAATCTCAACATATGGAGCAACTAGAGCTAATAAAAGGAAGTAAAATCGTGCTCGGCGTGTCAGGCGGACCGGATTCCGTGTATTTGCTTGATGTTTTGGCAAAAAAGAAAGCGAATTTGATCATTGCTCATTTAAATCATGGGATTCGAAAAGAAAGTGATTCGGATGAGAAATTTGTTAAAAAGCTGGCGGAAAAATATGGGTATGAATTTGTGAGTAAGAAAGTAAAGATTAAGGGGACAGGGGTCGAAGAAAAATCCCGCGAAGAGAGGTATAAATTCTTTCAAGATGTTAAGAAGAAATACAAAGCAAAATATATCGCAACCGCACACACTTTGGATGATAACTTGGAAACGGTTTTGTTAAATATTGTACGCGGATGTTCATTAAAAGGACTAAACGGAATGCAAGTTAAAAACGGAGACCTGATCCGCCCACTGTTAAACACGGAAAAATCAGAAATCCTGAAATATCTCAAAAAAAACGGGCTAAAATTCAGAATCGACAAGACAAATGAAGATACGAAATATTCGCGAAATTTCATTAGACTAAAAATCGTGCCGGAACTAAAAAAATTAAACCCAAACCTACCCCAAACGTTTGGGGCAAACCTCGCAAACATTCAAGAAGTCACAGAATTCTTAGAGGAAAAAGCACAAAATTGGATCGCCAAAAATTTTGAAAATGATCGCTACCCATTAAAAAAGTTCCAAAAACTCCACCCGGCATTGCAAAAAACCGTCATTCAATTAACATTTCAAAAAATAAAAAACTCGAAGAAAGACCTGCAAAAAGACCACATGGATGAGATACTGTCGATTGTCAGGAAAGGAATTGGGCGAAAGCACAAAACATTTCAACGTGTCCGCATTGAGATTCTGAAGAAAAACATTGTCTTTTCGCTGATCAGATAATAAACTTTTAGAGCCTTTAATTTAAGAACCAAATGCCAATACCAAAAATACCTATAAAAAAACCGCGGGGAAACAGCCTGATCTACATAGTTATCGCCACTTTGATAATAAGTACGATATATTTGATCGCAAATCCGCAGGGACAGGATGAAGAGAAAATTTCAATCAACAAATTCATCGAACAAGCAAAAACCGGATCTATAGAATCCATACAAGTAAAGAAAAACAAACTGGAAATTGCGCTTGTCGATGGATCAAAAGAATACGCGTACAAAGAAGGAAATGCGGACATATACGACATACTTGAAAAAGGGGATGTGCCAAAAGCAAAGATATCGGAACTGGAGATAGAGATTGTGCCGACCGAGGCTACGGATTTTTGGATTGATCTTATGATCGGAATAGTACCTTTTCTCCTCATAATAGCGTTTTTTGTGTTTATGATGAGGTCGGCGCAGAGTTCAAACAATCAAGCAATGTCATTTGGAAGAAGTAAGGCAAAGATGTATGACAATGAAAACAAGGAAAAAACGACATTTGAGGACGTAGCGGGAGCAAAAGAAGCAAAAGAAGAGCTCATAGAAATAGTGGACTTCCTGAAAAACCCGGGGAAATACACGGCGATAGGCGCGAAAATCCCGAAGGGAGTCTTGCTTGTCGGAGCACCGGGAACGGGTAAGACACTGCTGGCACGCGCTGTCGCCGGCGAAGCAAACGTCCCATTTTTCACCATATCCGGCTCCGAATTCGTCGAAATGTTCGTTGGTGTCGGTGC
>JAHKBB010000104.1 GCA_018826445.1 Patescibacteria group bacterium
CAAACGATATGTCAAGTGCGTCGATTTGGAAAAACTGGGGTCTTTTTAGAAGCTGCTCTTGACAAAGACCTTATTTTAGTGCAGAATAGACGACCTGTAATCATATTAAATGGGGAACAGGAAAGTTGATGAACCAGGTGATGACGTTTTGCTGAGCCGTCGTAATTTTTTTAGGTTTGCGGGGGCCGCTGTTCTGTCATACGCAGTTTCACGCAACCCCGAAGAAGATGTTACTGAGGTGTCTGGTGAAGATTGTGGCTGTAGGGATCATATGTCTCTTCCCGAAGACGGCGAAACTCTTGGAGGAATGAGACAGTGTGAGTCGAATCTCACTGAAACTGCGATAATGTCGTATCTTTATATGCTTGACAGGCCACATGAGGATTTTGCGTTTTTGGATAACGACAGAAGGATTATTGGAGGTCATGTGTTTGGAGCCCCTTCTGACAACGATTTTCGCAGATGTCACAGTAGGAAAAAATCCGCCACGGCTAATTGTGAAACTTTATCAGAGTGGACAAGACGCATTAGAACGACTTTGCATGAAGAATATCCTCATATTCCCTTTAATGTTGATGCGGAAAATACGAGAGATTGGAAACCGATTCTTTCGCGCGGTTCAATGGGGCTTGATCGAGCCATTGATAATTCTGTGAAGCCCGCCGGGGATGGCAGCGGCAAGTCTGTGTTGCAGGTTGTGGAAGAAGAATTTCCAAAAGCCTTTAAAGAGACTGATTTCGCAAAAACATATCCAATGGAGGCAGTGGACATTATGGACTTTTTTATGCACGGGCTCGCCGCTCAAGAATCCAAATACAATAGGTTTGCGTTAAGCGAGGATGGCGCACTGGGTGTATGGCAATTCATGCCTATAACCGCCCGCGCAATGGGGCTAAAAGCGGGAGGTTATACAGATGAAAGAACTGACGTGAAAAAGTCTACGAGGGCCGCCGCGAAATATATTGATCGTATATATTATAGGCTTATTAAAAACTCTCCCATCTTGGAAGTGATGAGGAAGTTTGGTGTGTCGGCTGAGGATTTTATAGTTCCTTGTATTATGAATTCATATCACTCCGGACCTACGAATGTTTACAAAATGATAAGTTGGTTCAGCGAGGCCCACACCCCCGAGTCTTTTGCGGAAGAATTTGGCACGGGACCTTATGGTAAGGATCTCTATTTTTTGATGAGTAAGCTTTATGTGGAATCCGGGCAGAGTGGTAATTATAAGAAACACAGTCGTGAATATTATCTTCGCGTGATGGCTATGTATGTGGGAGTAAAAGCGAAGCTGTCCGATCCGAATGCTGATATTGGCACAATTAGCGGATATGAAGCTCCTTCAAATGGGGCTGTCCCCGATGAAGCGAAGGACGCGGGCAGATCATTGAAGGCTCAATCAGATTGTCAAAGCGTGCATTCTATCGACAGACAGATCAATGGAAAGTGGGTTGAAACCGCTATTTACGGACTTGCCGTCCCGGCGGCGTTAGCTATGGTTCTTGCCGGCATAAGATCAAAGTGCGGGGGAGTAGTCAAACGTCGTCACTTTATAATGTATCCTGTCGCTATTTCCCTTGGAGCTTTGCTGAACAGATTTAACAAGGATGTTCGTACACACACCGTTGATTTGGAAAAGGACGTGTTCAGACCTGAATGCAATGTCCCTATCGAAGGGTTGGATGGCGCTGACGCCATGGCTGAATTGGATGCATACATGGACAAGGAATATACGTATGATAAGTCTTTGGTCTCCGACTTTTTGGAAATTGCCGGAAAAGGTCCCAAGGTTCCCACACTTACCACACCTGAGTTTACCTCATTGTCCCCCGCGAATACCGCGCATAATGCCGCCGTGTCGATTGCGTACGCGAAAAAACAAGGGCTTGCGAAATTTGCGTCGGAAGATGATATCAAACATCGCATAAAAGCTGATAAATACTCCGCATCCGGTGAGTTAATACAACTGCCGGGAAATGGGTACAAATTCAGACTGCGCGGCATTGGGCAAACCGGCAGCTCCGCACGAAACAACCCTCTTTATGCATACACTTATCCATCTTCACAAAATGTGTTAAATGGGATTTCGCTAGAGTTGAATCGTGAATTACAAGCCGCCGGATTCCCGGCTGGACTTTATGCCCGCCCTATCATTACCGGTGCTTCACGTACCGATGAATTCCAAAAAAAGCTGCAAAAAGGCAATTCAAATGCGGTTGACGATACCCCTCATAAATATCTGAACGCTTTTGATATCAGCTATGCGCGTTTTGACGTCCTCGACCCTCAAACCGGTCGGTTTTATATGGTTGCCAAGGGAGACGAACTTGATAGAAAATTCAACCTTCTAAGGAAGTATGACAGTGCTCTTGGAAGAATCATGCTGACTTTGATGGGTGAGCGCATAGAGAACTCCAAGCGTTTGTCCGAGCCTGCACAAGTTTTCGACAGACCTATTGTGCGTTGCAGACGTGAAACAAACCAAGCCTGCTATCACTTCTCCACGGAAACCGGGCTGGAAGGAACAAAATAAAAAGCCCCGCCACAGGCGGGGGCTTTATTTATCCGAGACGTTGCCGCCAAGGTTGACGTTCTTAGTTATACTAGTTTGACTATCTTTTTGCCAGTTACTATAATTCCCATGCTATGTCAGGACATTCAAAGTGGCACTCAATTAGATTCAAGAAAGGAATTGCGGATGCGAAGCGCGGCAAGGTTTTTACGAAGCATGCGAAGCTCATCGCCATTGCGGCTAGAGCTGGAGGTGATCCGGATATGAATCCGGCGCTTCGCACGGCTATTGAAAACGCAAAGGCGGAGAATATGCCGAACATAAATATAGAGAGGGCCATAAAGAAAGGGACCGGTGAGGACAAAGACGCGGCGCAAATTGTGGAGGCTGTGTACGAAGGCTATGGGCCGGGTGGAACCGCTCTTTTGATACAAACTTTGTCCGACAACAAGAATCGTACTGTTGCGAATATGAAGCATATTATGAGCAAGCATGGCGGGAATCTTGGTGAGACCGGAAGCGTTGCTTATCTTTTTGATCGCAAGGGGACAATTGTCGTAAGTTTGGAGGATAAGGATCCGGAGGAAGCCGAGCTTGCGGCTATTGATGCCGGATGTGCGGATGCCGAGCTGGATGATGGTTCACTTACTTTGTATACGGCTCCAAACGAGCTCATTCACGTTAAAGATAATATAGCTGATGCCGGGTACAAAGTAGAGTCTACTATTCTCTCGTATATTGCAAAGAATTCTGTAAGAGTTGACAATGAAGAAACCGCAAGAAAAGTCCTGAAACTTATGGATGCCTTGGATGAAGATGAAGATGTCGGCGAGGTGTATAGCAACTTCGATATCGATGAGTCTATAATGGAAAAACTTTCTTAGTCGGAGTCTTCAAACTTGTATGTAACGCCCGGTTCTATTTCGACTTTCGGCTGTGATTTTAAATTGAGTTTCTTTGATTTTTCCTTTGGCTTTTTCTTCTTACTCTCCTCCGACTTGCTCATTTCTTCCACTCGAATTTCCCAGGCGCTTTTTTCGTTTTCCGGCTCTTTTTCTATGAGTCCGAGTCTGCGTTTTTGATATTCCTGGATCTTTTCAATTACCATTGCCTCTACTTTATCCAAGTCTGTGCTTTCGATGCGGAATCCTGCCGCTTGAGTGTGTCCTCCTCCCCCAAAAGCTTCCGCAATTTCGCTCGCGTCTACCGCTGGAGTTGTTGTGCGAACGCTTCCCGATATAAGGCCGTTGTCTTTTTCTTTTAATAGCAATACGACCTCCGCTCCCGGAGCATTTGTCATCAGTTCGTCGATAACATCCCCCGTTGCTTCTTCCTTACTTCCCGTATCCGCAAAATCCTTTTTTGAAACCGCCGACCAAACGATCTTGTGAGTTTCATCGACTTTGATTTTCGAGAGGATTCGTCCCCAAAGTTTAAGAGTTGAAAGTTCTTTTGTCTTGTATACGTTTTGAATAATTTCCTGCTGTCTTGCCCCTATTGCCACAAGTTCCGCCGCATTGTCGAACGATTTTGGGGTTGTGTTTGCATTCTGAAAACTCCCCGTGTCTGTAACGATTCCCGCCAAAAGCAGTGTCGCGATATCCTCGTCCATTAATTCTTTCCCGGCTTCTTTTGAAAATCCCTTAACAATCGGGATCAAAAGTTCGGTGGTTGAAGCCGCCATAATATCTATGTAATTGACTCGTCCAAACTGCTCATTTGAAATGTGATGATCAATGTTTAAAACCGGAACTTGGCTGAACATCTCGATATTGTCTTTGTACAGCTTTCCAAGCTGATTCAGGCTTCCCGCGTCCACGATTATAATGAGGTCATATTTTGCGGGGCCGTAGTTAAAGCTCACGTCCTGTTCTGAATATCGTCCCGTTTTTGGAGTTACTATAATATTTACTTTGTCGGTTTCCACACTGCTTTTTATCGTTTCGACCTGAGCTTTGCGGCAATCTATACTGATAATGAAGTCTTTTGAAGCTACAACCCTGTCCCCTATGACCTTCGATTTCGGAAGGAATTGGTACACGTCCGGAACCGGATCGTAGCAAACAACTGTTACTTCTTTTTCGAGTTTCTTTAGCAGTAAATACAAAGCGAGCGCCGCGCCGAGTGAATCTCCGTCGGGCGGAGCTGACGGCATAACCAAAATCTTTTGGCTTTGC
>JAHKBB010000105.1 GCA_018826445.1 Patescibacteria group bacterium
CCGACAGATACGGAGTATCTTTTTAACAAATTTATAGATATCCTTTAATAAACATTAAACCCTGTACAGATGTTTAAAAAAATCACATCATCAATTATTGCAATGTGCTTAATGACAATGGCATTTGCAATCACAGCCTTCGCGCAAACAAACGCAAACACTTTGGACCTAATCCCGATAGACGCATACGGAGTAATAGAAATAAACGTAAACAACATCGGACCGTCCATATCAGACCTCATTGACCAATACGTAGATGACAATTTCCCTGCCGACGACAGAACACCCGAGGAACAAACAAAACTTGTAGCTACGATAAAAGATGTACTACTGGGACACAAAGTGACCGTTGGAGCAAAAGAGCTTTCAGCAGACAGTGACGATCTCGCCATATTCGTGATATTGGAGGCAACCAAAGACGATTTTAATGTTTTGGTTGAATCTTCTGACACAGAATTGACCGAAATGGAAAGCCAAATTGATACAGCTATGCTGGGAAGTCCGGGCGATGATCTTTACTTAATGTACTTCAAAAACCACATGATAGTGTCAAACCAACAAACCCTGCTGGAAGCAATCGCGACTCAAACGGACGTCAGTAGTTTGGGAGCGTTAAACATGTATCAGCTTACATCCGCGTCCTTTTTGGACAACAACTTTATAAATATTTACATGAATTTCGACAAGATCAAAGAAAAGCTTGCAGAGTCAGGGTTAATGGGAGATGAAGTGACTCAAGCTCTAAACATGTTAAGAGCCTTTGGAATGTCAATCAGCAAAACAGACAATGGAATCTCCTTGCAAACCCACGCGGAAACAAATCCGGAAGAACTTTCAGCCATTGGAATAAATTATTCGGAAATGATGCACGTCCCATATCTATATCAAAAAATGCCGAACCAAGATCTGATACTGTATTATGAGGGATTTAACGCACAACAAAGTCTCAAATACGCGCTAAATGAAATCCCGGCCAGCTTCAAAGAAGAAATAGGTTTGGATCTGGAAGAAGACATCTTGTCGCTACTGGACAAAGGTTATGCAATCGCAATCCAGGACAGCGACGAGATATTTCCAACCGGAACTTTATTGATAGATGTCGCGGAGCACAAAGAAGCGGCTAATAACATGCTTAAAGTGTTTGTTACCCGGCTGTGGAAATCGCTCCAGGAAGAACCGGACGCAGAACTAATCAATGGCGAATTGGTAATAGACAATTCTGATGCGAAAATAATAATCACAAAAACCGCAAAGGCAATGTTGAACGGCAGTATGTTTGTATTCAACATAGACATCTATCCGAAAGAATCCGCAAATCCATATGCCGTACAATATCCGGATGAACTCCTGAATTTCGAAATCACCCTTGGAGTCACAGGAGACAGCAACTTATTTATATCCACAGATAAAGAAATTGCTGAAAAATACGGAGAGGGTCTACTGGGTAACGCGGGGTTCGACAACTTGTTCAAAGAGAGAGACAAAGAGATAGTGGGAGTAGAGTACATAAGTTTCAAAAATCTTGGTACATACTTGCAAAGAATGTTGGGCACAATGTCTCAGCTCAACAAAAACAACGCTGAAGAAATAGACAATGCTATATCCGCCATAGATGCATTAACATCTGTATTTAAAGATTTCTACGCAGTATCGGAAGGAAGTAACGAAAGATATGATTCAAAAACGACATTGTTGGCCGACATGGATAATATTCAAAACGCGTGGGGAAACATAATGGAGCTGGCATTGTCAGCACCAAAAGGTATAAAACGAATGGATAGTGCGGGAACGAAATTCGAAGATATAAACGTCGGAGAATGGTATCAAGATGACGTGTACTATTTGGCAACAGAGGGTATCATAACAGGTTACGAGGATTCAACATTTAAACCGGGAAATGAAATCACAAGAGCGGAATTTTTGACACTCCTGATGAGAGCATTGGAAGAAAAAGGATACTTTACATATGAATGCTGGTATCCGGAAATGTGCGCATTCTCGGGAGATACGAAACCCATATTTAAAGATGTAACTACGGGCGAATGGTATGCAAATTACATTTATAAAGCTCGTGAAGCCGGAATAGTGGATGGATACAAGGACGGCACTTTCAAGCCAAACGATCTTATCTCCAGAGCGGAAGCGGTAAAGATGCTTTCAAACGCAATGCAGCAAGTGGAAATAATGGGTGAAAGGCAAGAAATTGAAAACCTGGACTTTGAAGATGTTTCTGGAGAAGATTGGTATTTTGATTCAATTAAAGAGGCAAGAAGTTTAGGCATAGTACAAGGAGTTCAGCCTCGCAAATTTGAACCTCTAAGATCAATAAACAGAGCTGAAAGTGCAAAAATCATCAGGAAGAGCTTGGGAGTGATGAGAGCAAAAGAGACAAGCAGCAGCGGATTTAAGTCGCTATTGATGCCCAGCTTTTAAATAAAACTATGATTTCTCTGGACATAGAAACAACAGGCATAGATTCTACCGTCAATCGCATCATTGAAATTGGTGCGATTAAGTTTAAAGGCGGCAAAATCATCGACAAATTTCAATCCCTTGTAAATCCGGAATGTGAATTACCTGAAATAATCACTCACATCACCGGAATTACGCAGTCCGAGCTCGAGAGCGCCCCAAAATTCGCGGAAGTCGTAGAAGATCTCAAAAAATTCGTTGGAAAAGACGTGATTATCGGGCACAACATTCAGTTCGACATAGATTTTCTCCAAAAAGAGGGGCTGAAAGTAGAAAATGTCGCGTACGACACATGCGTTTTATCCCAACTGCTGGTAGATTCCCCCTCATACAGCCTCGAGACATTAACCAAAAAACTAGGCCTCAGCCACAAAGACAAGCACCGGGCGCTCGATGATTCAGTTGCGGCAATGGAATTATTCAACTTACTACAAAAAGAACTCGAAAAAATTCCAGTCCCACTGATAGAAGAATTAAAATTGCACGTCGTGAAAAGCACTTGGCCGTTAAGAGACATTTTTCTCCAAGCTAAGGGGTCGAAAGAGAGACAGTCCGCAGAAAAAGAAACTGTGAAAAAAGAAGCAAAACATGAGATAAATGTCGAATTGACGGATCGGATTCTCGAATCATTCGAAAACGAAAGAAACTTTATCTGCGAAGCGGGAATCGGAACACACAGAAAGAAAAGTTTGGTCTCCGCGGCAACAATCCAGGCGCAAAAAAACCACGAAAGAATAGTGATAGCGGTCGCGGACCACAAAAGCGCGGAAGAATTATTAACATACACAGATACTTCCGCCTGCATCCTTGAACCGCCATCACATTACCTCTCTACAAAACGCCTGGACGAATTCAAACATAAAGAATCGTTTACCGACAACGAAATCACATTGCTCTTAAAACTTCTGCTCTCATATCACAAAATAAAAGATGGGAAAATAAGCGAATTCAACCTGTCCAGAGAAGAAAGAGTCATGTTCCGGGAACACATAAGCTGCAGCGAGGACGAAAAAGAAGGAAGCCTATATGACAAAGCAAAAGAAAAAGCAATCGACTCAGACATAATAATAGTCGGACACAGATTCCTCTTGAGTGAAAACGAAAAACTGATCCCGCCATACAGATACCTAATAATAGACGAGGTGGATAAACTCGAACAAGCAGCCACTCAAGTAGAAACATTCGTTCCGGAAGTATTGGACAAGAAATATCCCGGCACAAACACAGACATTTTGTTCGGACTGCTCGGCATTTTCTTCGAGAAATATAAGCCGGAAGACAAAACCCAGCTAACGATGGACGAATACCATTACAGAGTAGCCGACTGGCAAAAAATCTGTAAGGCGGCGGCAAACATTTCCGAGGATTTGAAAGAATTTTTCACAGAAGAATACTCAGAAAACAGAGTGAATTGGATGTACCAGGCAAAGGACGGAACGCTCTGTTTTCGATCCGCAAAAACAGACATACAAAATGCGTTAAAACGCTTCATTGAAGAAAAAAAGAGTATAGTTTTAACCTCCTCCACCCTCAAACTCGGGGACTCTTATCATTACATAAGGAACACTCTTGGACTGGACGAAAGTTTTGAGGAGGAAACATATGAATCAAAATTACAACCGGGAGAATTATTAGTGGAAATAGCTCCTCGAGATTTCCCGCCTCCAAATACAGAAGGAAATTTCAACCAATCCGCAAAACTGATTATAGAACACATACTAAAGAACAAAAAAACAGCAGCCCTGTTCACCTCTAGATCATACATAGAAGGAATGTACAAAAAAGTTGCCCCTCAACTAAAAGAGCAAGGTATAACCGTACTAGGACAGGGAGTAACAGGTGGATACGGCAAAATGATTGACGCCTTTGAAAACGATGAAAATGTACGCGCGATCTTCGGGAACTTCGACTTCTGGAACCACGTACCGCTAAAGGATGTAAGTTGTTTGATAATCAACAAAATCCCATTCGATCACCCGGATGACCCTATTTTTGCAATCAGAGCAAAGAGATGTACAAATTCATTTGAAGAGTTGAGCATACCGAGAGCACTCCTGAAATTTAGACAGGCCGTTTACAAATTAACAAAGGATAACAGGGCCCCGAAAACCCTTCTGATACTAGATACCAGAGTGTCTGTTAAAGACTATGGCAAGTTATTTTTGGAATCCATACCAAAATTTTAGCTTTTCAGCCTTGACTTTTTCCGACCCAACTTCTAAAATCCTTGGCGGCTTCGATAGATTCACCGATTTTGCCTTATTAAAGCGTAAAACCCAACATTATGACTGACGAAAAAGACCCAATATCACAAATTCAAAAAGAAGAAGAGACTCAGAAAGCCAAATTAGAAAAACTTTCTAAAACACATGAAAAGGATTTAAGCGAGAAAAGAGGAGAGTACGAATCTCAATTAGCGGAATTGCAAGAGAACTTAAAAGAAGAAGGAACGAAAGAGCTCACGAAAGCAAAAACTTTAGCGGCGGAGAATTTCAAAAAAGCACAGTCAACAGCTCTCAAGCAAAGAGAAGGCGCTATTCGGGAGGCTGCACAAAGAAAAGACCAAGCTGTAGCGATCATAGAAAAGACATTTGCAGATTTTGTTAAAGAATAAAAATGGCCGTCCTGTCAATGCAAAAAATTAAACTGATTGCCCTGAAGAAGCGCGAGAAAAAGCTTCTGGAAATCATGCAGCACCAGGGTGTTATGGAAGTGTCTCCTCTGGAAAACACCGAAATGGACAACGAAAGGAGAAATACGCTTCACAGGCTTGAATTGGACATCGCCAATCTGGATTTTGCGATAAAACTCATCAGTCCGTACGAGAAAAAGAGAGGTCTTCTCGAGGGGCCGCTGATGATGACAGAGGAAGAAATCGAAGCAAAGGCAAAAGACTATAACTTCAGCGACATTGTAAAAGAATGCCAAGATACCGAGGTGAAAATCGTAGAAAACAGGAACGATCTAAGCACATACGAAAGTGAAGAGGCTGAACTTCTCCCTTGGAAAAACCTCACATACAAACTGGACCAGCTCGGAGAGATGGACGATTACAAGGTTCAACTGGGAGTAATCAACAAGTTGGAGCTAAATAGCTTCATGGATAAATATGAAAGTCTTTCAAAATACGTAAGTGCAGGGAAATCGGGTGAAACGGAAACACTCCTTTATATAGCCATGATTTTCGAGAAAGAATTGGAAAGCAAAGTTAAGGAACTTTCTCTGAATCACAAAATCACACTAATAGAACTTGCTCTTAGGCCGGGAACAGCCGCGGAAGAACTCGAAAAAATTGCAAAACAGAGAACAGAGGCGGAAAAAAATATTGAAAAGCTGGAAGGGAAACTCCAAAAACTCGCAAAAGAGAGCGAAAGTTTGAAAATTGCACACGATTATTACATTTGGCAGAGAGATTCGATTCTCGCTCAGCAAAATTTCTCAAATACAGAGTATAGTTTCGCGGCAACCGGATGGGTTCCACTCTCCAGATTGGGAAAACTGGAAAAAGCCATTTCAAAAGAGACAAAAGATTTTGAAATTTTCAGAATTGAAAAGGAAGAGGGCGAAGACGTGCCGGTAATCATCAGGAACAAGGGGCTTTTTGGACCATTCGAATCAATCACAAGAATCTACGGATTACCACTCGCGAATGAAGTGGATCCAACACCGTTCTTGGCGGCATTCTTCATCGTATTCTTCGCACTTTGCCTAACAGACGCGGGATACGGACTTATCCTATTTGCGTTGACATTTGCCGCACTGAAATTCATAAAAATCCCAAAACAAAGCCAGGGACTGATAAAACTAATAATGGTAGGTGGAATATTCACATTCGTTGCCGGAATTTTATTCGGTGGTTGGTTTGGAATGACTCCGGAACAAGCACCGGATTTCCTTACATATGCAAAGACAATTGGAGAAGGTGAAACTCTTCAAACAATTAAAGAATTTAAGTGGCAAATAATCAATCCATCCAAAGGCACAGGACCACTTACATTTCTGGTTTTGGCCGGAATCCTCGGTGTAATCCAAGTTCTATTCGGTATCACGATTGATGGATACTGGAAACTCAGACACAAAAAATACCTGGACGCACTGCTGGACAGCGGACTTTGGCTATACTTCCTCGGATCAATCATACTGTTCGCACTCAGCAAAGCCGGAGTCTTTATGCCGCACCTGGCTCCAGTCTTCACAAACATGACGCTCGTGGGGGTCGGGCTCGTGATCCTGACACAAGGAAGAAAGCAAAAAAACATTATACTAAAATTGATGGCCGGAGTATTAAGCCTATATGGACTTGTCGGATACCTGGCAGACGTACTCTCATATTCACGTCTTATGGCACTCGGACTCGGAACGGGAATTATCGGGTTTGCAATGAACACAATGGCGGGACTGGTCAGTGGCGTGCCTTATGTAGGAATCGTATTTGCAATCATCGTAATTTTAATCGGACACACTTTAAACATAGCGATCTCAACTCTTGGAGCATTCATCCACTCAAGCCGTCTCCAATTTGTTGAGTTCTTTGGAAAATTCATGGAAGGCGGAGGAAAAGAATTCAAGCCATTCAGGAAAGATACGAAGTACGTATACATTGTTGAAAAATAATTTTATATAAAACCCATACAATTAACCTAAAAAATTATGTTTGATGTCAGCGCAGGATTAGTACTGGCGGTACTAGGAGCAGCAATCGCTGCGGCACTTGGCGGAATTGGATCAAGTGTAGGTGTAGGACTCGCGGGTCAATCAGGAACAGGAGTAATTTCCGAAAAGCCTGAGCTCTTCGGTAAGGTTCTTCTGATGCAGGCTCTGCCGGGAACACAGGGAATCTACGGATTCCTGGGGGCTCTTCTTATCCTTATCCAAGTTGGGCTTATCGGAGGAACCCCGGTGGATATCGACCTTGCTACAGGATGGCAGTTCTTCGGAGCTGGGCTCCCTGTCGGACTTGCCGGTATGATCTCCGGTATTCATCAAGGGAAAGTATCCGCTGCGGGTCTTAACGCGATAGCAAAAGATGCGACAAATACAGGTAAAGCAGTTATCATGTCCGCTATGGTGGAAACATATGCCGTACTTGGACTATTGGTATCTGTTCTTTTGATCTTTGGAATAACAGTCCAAACAGGATAAACACTCGCCGCAGGCGAGCAGGCATTTCAAAATTTTTATCCGATCTGCGGCTCCTAAAGCAATCAAAAGCATTGGGAGTCGTGACCAGCTAAAAATTTAAAACCTTTAAAAATGGCATTACAAGATATCTTGGAAAAGATTAAAAAAGAAGCGGGCGTAAGCCTCAAAAAACTTGAGGATGAGCATCGCGCAAAAGCGAAGAAACTCGAAGAAGAATACGAGAGAAAAAAGAAAGCCGCCGCAGAGGATATGGAGCTAAAAGTGAAGAAAAACACTGAGAAAATCCGCGAGAAAGCAGAAATTCTCGCAAAAATGGAAGCGAAAAACGAGCTTTTGAAAGAGAAGAGGAAAGTGATAAATACTGTATTCGAAGAAGCAATAGAAGCGATTTCAAAAAGCAGTCATTACGAAGACATCTTGGCCGGCCTTTTGAAAAAATGCGACCTGGAAGGTGACAACGCAGAAGTGGTCCCGGCAAAGGGAAAAGAAAATGAGACCAAAAAAGCACTATCCGCTTCCGGAAAATCATACAAAATAGCAGAACATGCAACTCATATCAAAGGTGGGTTCATTCTAAAAGGTGGAAAGATGGAAATTGACAACTCTTTTGAGTCTATCATCGGCAAGGAGCTTAAAGACGAGCTCGAATTGGAAATCGCTAAAGTACTATTTTAATGAAAAATGAAGATTTCGCACATGCGGTGGCAAGGGTGCGCGTACTAGAAACAAAACTTCTCAATGAGAACGAGATGGAACGTATGCTGCTCGCGAAATCTCCACAGGACGCGTACAAAATCTTCAATGAATTAGACTACTCAACTCACATTGGAGACATAGACGATGTCGCAAGTTTTCAGGAAGTAATAAATGCCGGACTGAAATCCACAAAAGAATTACTCGTAAAAATAGTTCCTCACAAATGGGTGTTTGACATCTTGTGGCTTCGATACGATTTCCACAACATTAAAACACTGCTCAAAGCAAAGCTTTCCGGCAAAGAATATGACGAAATCGCCGGATATTTAATGCCGCTCGGAGCAATTGAAATAGACAGATTAAAAGCTTTCGTATTTGACGGACAGGACGTTTCATTCAGATTAAAAGAGGACCACGAAAAAGCGGTAGTAAGCGGAATAAAAGAAGCCGAAAAACTCTTCGTAAAAACACAGGACCCGCAAATGATCGACCTCTATTTAGACAGAAAATTCTGCAAAATTTCCGTCGACATAGCAAAAGCGTCGGGACACAAATTCATCATTGACTTCATTAGAAAATACATCGATCTCAAAAACATTGAGGCATTCATAAGATTAAAAATCCAAGGACGCGAAGAAAGCCTGCTCGAGCAAGTACTAACAAACAGCGGAACATTAAAAAAATATAGATTCACAGACGCGTTCAAAAAAGACATCAACGAATTTTCAGAAACAATGAAGCACACGGATTACGCAGACGTCGTTCGTGAAGGAATCCGCGGATTTATGGAGGAAAAATCATTCGCACCACTCGAAAAAGCAACATATGACCACCTGACAAACTTCATACAGGTCGCAAAAAGAATCGCATTCGGCCCGGAACCGATCATCGGCTACTTCTGGGCAAAAAAGAACAACGCATTGGTTATCAGAACAATAATGGTCGGCAAACTCAACGGCTTCGAGCCGGATGAAATCAAATCAAAACTTAGAACCCTATACATATAAAATGGCAAAAAAATACGACATCGCAATAGTAGGACCAAAAGACACAATCCTAGGATTCAAAGCCTTGGGACTTGTGCCGGTAAACGCCAATACAACGCAGGAAGCAATCGAAAAACTGTACGAACTTAAAGCAGAAACAGTAAAGGAACCGGGAGGTGAGGAGCGGGAAAGATTTGCAATCATTTTTGTGATCGAAGACTTGGCAAAAGACATTTCAAAGACAGATTACAAACGCCTTTCCGATTCCGTACTTCCGGCTATCGTCCCGATTCCGGGCCCAAAAGGCACTACCGGAATGGGAAGGATTCGCCTGGCAAAAATGGTCGAACAGGCTATCGGAAGTGACATATTCGGCAGTGGAACTTCCGGATAAAATCCGCTACAAATCAACATCACATAAATAACCATATTAATATGATTCAAGGAGAAATAGTAAAAGTCGCGGGACCTCTGGTCGTCGCGAAAGGAATGGAAAAAGCAAAAATGTTCGAAGTGGTTCGAGTATCGGAACAGAAGCTTATGGGAGAAGTTATCGAACTTAATGGAGGCGAAGCTTCAATCCAGGTATATGAAGAAACTTCCGGTATTGGACCGGGCGAGCCGGTATATGCGACCGGTGGAACCATGTCAGTCGAACTCGGACCCGGCCTTCTCACATCCATCTACGACGGTGTACAAAGACCTCTTCCATTAATTGAAAAAGCGGCGGGCTCGTACATCACAAGGGGGATTGAAATCCCAGGCCTTGACCACAACAAAAAATGGGCTCTCAAGCCCGTGGCAATAGAGGGTGACGAAGTTTCCGAAGGTGACGTACTCGGAGAAGTTGAAGAAACCACTCTCATCACTCACAAAGTGATGGTACCGCCGGGAATTTCCGGAAAATTGAAGAACATCGTAGGGGGACAAAAGACGATCGAAGACGTTATAGCCGTTATTATAGACAAGGAAGGTAAGGATCACGAGATTACAATGCTTCAAAAATGGCCGATCCGTATCGCGCGGCCTTCAAAAGCAAAGAAACTCCCAACCGAACCATTGGTAACCGGAACGAGAATTCTGGATACATTCTTCCCTATCGTAAAAGGCGGCGCAGGATGTATTCCCGGACCTTTCGGGTCAGGAAAGACCGTTGCACAGCAGACACTTGCTAAGTTCTGCGACGCGCAAGTAATCGTATATATCGGATGTGGAGAACGTGGAAACGAGATGACAGACGTGTTAATGGAATTCCCGGAATTGGAAGATCCGAATTCGGGAGAGCCGCTTATGAAACGAACGGTGATGATTGCGAATACTTCGAACATGCCGGTTGCGGCGCGTGAGGCTTCTGTTTATACAGGAATCACAATCGCAGAATACTACAGAGATATGGGATACAATGTAGCGCTAATGGCGGATTCAACCTCGCGCTGGGCTGAGGCTCTCCGTGAAATTTCGGGACGTTTGGAAGAAATGCCGGGTGAAGAAGGATATCCAGCGTACTTAGGATCAAGAACAGCGGGATTTTATGAAAGGTCCGGTATCGTTACATGTCTTGGAAAAGACGACAGAACAGGCTCACTTACGATTATCGGAGCAGTTTCGCCTCCGGGTGGTGATCTTTCCGAGCCGGTTACACAAAACACACTTCGTGTTACAAAAGTATTCTGGGGATTGGACGCAAAACTTGCATACTCTCGCCACTTTCCTGCGATCAACTGGCTAACAAGTTATTCACTATACACAGACAACGTAGGACCATATTGGAAAAAACACGTCGCGGAAGACTATATGGCGACAAGGCATGCGGCTATGGACATTCTTCAGCAAGAAGCCGCGTTGGAAGAAATCGTACGACTTGTGGGAACGGACGCCCTTTCTCCAAAAGAAAGACTTGTACTCCAAACAGCAAAATCGCTTCGTGAAGATTTCTTATTCCAAAACGCATTTGACTACATCGACGCATACACAACATTAAAAAAGCAGTACGGAATGTTGAAATGTATCATGACAGTCTTTAACAGCGCAGCTCCACTTGTTGAACAGGAAGGATTTGATTTCGATGAATTCCTAAAGAATCCAATTCACGAGAAGTTGATCAAGGCAAAAGGATACAAGAACGAAGAACACAAAAAATATACGGATCTCGTAGAAGAAATTAAAAAAGAAATCAGCCGAATCGGGACAAAGTCCTAGATATAATTAACCATTAGATAAATGCAGAAAGAATATAAGACAGTGAAGTCTATCGCCGGTCCGCTGGTCCTGGTAGAAGGCGTAAAAGGCATCAAGTACGAAGAGCTTGTTGAGATTACTACCGCTGCCGGGGAAACAAGACTTGGTAAAGTGCTTGAAGCCAACAAAGATATGGCGCTCGTCCAAATGTTCGAATCCACTCGTGGAATCGGAACTGAAGGAAGTAAGGCGAAATTCCTTGGAAAAACTTTAAAAATCGGGGTATCCGAGGACATGCTTGGACGTGTATTTGACGGAGGCGGCAAACCAATCGATGGTGGTCCGGAAATCATTCCGGAAGCTCAATTGGACATTAATGGTTCACCACTGAATCCATACTCACGTGACTATCCGAACGACTTCATCCAGACAGGAATCTCTACAATCGATTGTCTAAACACACTCGTACGTGGACAAAAGCTTCCCGTGTTCTCCGGAGCCGGTCTTCCGCACTCACGTGTAGCGGCCCAGATCGCTCGTCAAGCGAAAGTAAAAAGTGGAGACAGTGGAGACTTCGCGGTAGTTTTTGCGGCTATGGGTATCACATTCGAGGAAGCGGAATACTTTGTAAACGAATTCAAAAAAACCGGAGCGATCGAAAGAGCGGTTTTGTTTATGAACACAGCTGATAACCCGGTAGTAGAACGTATCGCAACGCCTCGTTTGGCGCTTACCGCAGCAGAATACTTAGCGTACGAAAAAGGAATGCATGTACTCGTAATCCTTACAGACCTCACAAACTATTGCGAGGCATTGCGTGAAGTATCGGCGGCGCGAAAAGAGGTTCCGGGACGACGCGGATATCCGGGATATCTTTACACAGACTTGGCTACAATTTACGAAAGAGCGGGAAGAATCAAAGGGAAAAAGGGATCAATCACTCAAATCCCGATTCTAACAATGCCGGAAGACGACATTACCCACCCAATCCCCGACCTTACAGGATATATCACAGAGGGGCAGATTGTACTTTCTCGCGAACTTCACAGAAAAGGTATTTATCCTTGCGTTGACGTACTGCCTTCTCTTTCACGCTTGAAAGACAAGGGTATCGGTGAAGGAAAAACACGTGCGGATCACGCGGGTGTAATGAATCAGTTATACGCCGCATACGCACGCGGAAAAGAAGTTAAGGAATTGGCGGTTATCCTTGGTGAAGCCGCTCTTGGTGACACGGACAAGAAATTCCTTAAATTCGCGGACGAATTTGAATTGAAATTCATCCAACAAGGAGAATTTGAAGACCGCGACATCGAAGAGGACACACTCAAAATCGGCTGGAACCTGCTGTCAATCCTGCCAAAATCGGAACTGAAACGTGTTAAGGACGAATTCATTGATAAATATTTACCTAAAGCAAAAGCTGAATAAAGATGGCTAAACTAAACATCAAGCCAACCAGAATGGAGCTTATAAAGCTCAAGAGAAGGGTAAAAACAGCCGAACGCGGCTGGAAGCTTCTTCGCGATAAACAGGACGGTTTGATGAAACATTTCATGGAAGTTATTAAGGAAGCCAGAGATCTAAGAAAAGAGGTGGAGGAGAAGCTTTCTCGGGCATTCAAAAACTTTGCGCAGGCGTCCGGGCTCATGTACCCGGAAATGCTTGAAACAGCGCTTATGTACCCTTCTGCCAAGGTTTCACTGGACGTAAAAAAGAAGAACGTTATGAGCGTCTATATTCCTCAATTTGAAGTTAAAAAAGAAGGAAACATCCTAAACTACGGTTTTATGCAAACCAGTGGTGAATTGGACATTTCATTGGCCTCATTTCAGGAAGTATTCGAGCTAATGGTGAAACTTGCTGGAATAGAAAAACAGGCAGAACGTCTCGCAGAAGAAATCGAAAAAACACGTAGACGTGTAAACGCCCTCGAACACGTCTCAATTCCAAATATGAAAGAGACTTCAAAGTTTATCACCATGAAGCTAACGGAAGCGGAAAGATCAGCAATTATAGGAGTAATGGTGATAAAGGAAGGGATGGAAAAGAAGGAAAGGGAAGCTACTCCTTTTTAATTCTTCAGCCTCTCTATCTGATCCCTAAGTTCCGCAGCCTTTTCAAACTCAAAGTTTTGCGCAGCCATGTCCATTTGTTCTTCAAGTTGGCGAATAAGTCTCTTTAGTTCATCTTTCGGAATTTTACTTCTATCATATCTCTTTGTGTCAGTTTTCTTTCGAGAACTCGCAATATCCGCGATTGCCTTCTTGATAGTCTTGGGGGTAATTCCATGCTTCTTGTTGTACGCCACCTGCTTCTCACGACGACGCCTGGTCTCCCCTATCGCACCTTTCATCGCATCCGTCATTTTGTCAGCATACATCTTCACATGTCCATTAACATTACGCGCGCAACGGCCAATAGTCTGAATCAAAGCCGATGTAGAACGCAAAAATCCCTGCTTGTCCGCGTCCAAAATTCCGATAAATGAAACTTCCGGAAGGTCGAGACCTTCACGAAGAAGGTTGATTCCAACCAAAACATCAAATTTCCCAAGTCTAAGGTCGCGAAGAATCTCAATCCTCTCCAAAGTATCAATATCGGAGTGGAGATACGAAACTCGGACACCCGCATCCTTCAAAAAGTCCGTCAGATCCTCAGCAGAACGCTTGGTAAGGGTTGTGATAAGAACCCTTTCTTTTCGCTTCACGGTGTCCCGGATCTCTTTCATAATATCTTCCATCTGACCTCTTGCCGGATGCACGATAATCTCCGGATCAACAAGACCCGTAGGACGAATAATCTGCTCCACAATTTGACCTTTGCTTTTTTCAAGCTCGTATTTTCCGGGAGTAGCGGAAGTATATACAACATTCTTCATATATTTCTCAAATTCGCCAAATTTCAGCGGTCTGTTGTCGTGCGCGGAAGGAAGTCTAAACCCATGTTCAACCAGAGTGTTTTTTCGTGAAAGGTTGCCATTGTGCATACCACCGACTTGCGGAACTGTGATATGCGATTCATCAATAATCATCAGGAAGTCTTTCGGGAAATAGTCCAGAAGCGTAGCTGTGGGCTGTCCCGGCTTCAAATCATTCAAATACCTGGTGTAATTTTCAATTCCCTGACAATATCCGGTCTCCAGCATAATCTCAATATCATATTCCGTCCTCGTTTTAATTCGTTCAGCTTCAAGATTCTTGCCCATTTTTTTAAGCTGCTTGTATCTCTCGTCCAAATCTTTACGAATCCCCTCAATAGCATGCTCAATGCGCTCTTGACTAGTCACTGAATGTTTTGACGGAAAGATCTTTATCTTCGAAAGCTCCTTCAATTCCTCGCCAGTGAATGAATCACACTCAGTAATACGATCCACATCGTCACCAAAAAATTCAATCCTGTAAACAGAGTCCCTGTCCGGTGGAAAAACTTCCACGGTATCCCCTAGAACATGGAACATTCCCTGCTTGAACTCCATCTGCGAACGCGTGTACTGGATATCTGCAAGCTGTCTCAAAAAGTCATCCCTTTTTATCGCATCCCCAATTTTCAATTCAACCGCGCAATCCTCATATACTTCGACCGGCCCGATCCCGTATATACACGAAACCGACGCAACGATAATCACGTCATTACGAGTAAGAAGATTTGTCGTCGCCGCATGCCGAAACTTATCAATTTCCTCGTTTATCGAAGCGTCTTTCTCGATATACGTGTCCGTCTGCGGCATGTACGCCTCCGGCTGATAATAATCATAGTACGAAACAAAATACTGCACCGCGTTCTCCGGAAAAAATTCCCTAAACTCACTGCAAAGCTGCGCCGCGAGAGTCTTGTTGTGCGAAATAACAAGAGTAGGTTTTTGGAGCCGCTCAATGAGGCATGATGCGACAAATGTTTTACCTGAGCCCGTGATACCGAGCAATGTTTGATGCCGGACACCCTTCTTAAACCCATCCATAAGCGCCTTTATTGCTTCTGGCTGATCCCCTGCCGGCTTGAATTTTGATACAAGTTTAAAATCTGGCATACGTTAAAGTATATACCACCAATTAACCTGAATCAATCCCGGGATTGAAAAATTCCCAGGTTAAAAAATTCTATCCCGGGATAGAACCAGCCTCCTCGCAGCTTTTTCAACTTCTTCAAGAGTTGGCATCAAGGCAAATCTCACATAGCCTGCACCGGGGTTCACGCCCTCCTCGCATTCATCGGAAATCAGCGAACCAGGCATCACAACAATCCCAATCTCAGGATCCAGAAGTTTTTTCGCAAATTCAACGTCACTTCCAGGCACTTTTTGCCAGATATAGAAAGTGGCCCTCGGTTTTCGGACCTCAAGCCCAATTGCCCCAAGAGCTTCCATTAAAATTTCGCCCTTCTTCTTATATAAATCTCTCATTTTTCCAACATACTGGACATCAGAGAGTGCGATCATCGCCGCTTCCTGAATCACATTCGGCGTCCCGGAATCAATATTTGTCTTGAGCTTCTTATAAATCGAAATAATTTCCTCATCACCCGCAACAAAGCCAACACGATACCCAGTCATATTATTCCGTTTACTCAAAGAATAAAAAACAACAATACCCTCGCGCGAAACTTCCAAAATAGAAATCGGCTTCTCGCCAAAATAAATATCAATATAACAACCTTCGTCCGCCGCAATTATAATATTGTGGGAATGAGCCCAAGCTACAAGCCCTTCATAATATTCGCGAGTCGCTGAAGCTCCGGTCGGTGAGTTTGGATAATTAATCCACATAATTTTCGCTTTTTCCGCCACTTCCTCCGGAATCAATTCGTAATCAATCAAAAAATCATTTTCGGAAAGAAGCGGAACAAAATACGGAACCCCTCCGGCAAATAAAGTTCCCGTTTTCATAGGTGGATATCCCGGAGAAGGAATAATCACAGTGTCGCCGGGATTGATAAAAGCATTCGGAAAATTAAAAATCGCCTCTTTCGACCCGATATTCGAACAAATCTCAGTTTCTGGATCCAAATCGACATTAAAATTATCGTCCATATACTTGCTGCAGATCTCACGAAACTCACAACTGCCGATATAACTCGGATAACCTGTTCTTGCATGCTTTTTTGCAGCCGGAGCCAACGATTCCTGCACAAACTCCGGTGTGGACTCAGACGGATCTCCGACCCCAAAGTCAATTGGCGTAATACCTTGCGCCTTAAGTGCAGCTGCAGCATCGTCAACCTCCTTGAACGCATAAGGAGGAAGTGATTGCAAAACATTTGACGGCTTAATTTCCATAATTTGTTGTTCTAAATAAATTCTCAATCGTTTCTGCACGGCGGATCTGCCTAAATTCGCCGTCCAAAGTCAACAAATACTCAGCATGCCGCGGACGACCATTGTAATTATGCCCCATTGCATAAGCATGACCGCCGCAATTGTGAATTACAACCGTGTCCCCGACTTTCGTTTTTGGAAGCTCACGATCCCTGACGAATTGGTCATTGTTTTCACAAATTCGCCCAACGACTGAAACTTTTTCAGTTTCTTTCGAGTCATTTAGCACGGAAATATAATGATATGCGCCATAAATAGCGGGACGCGGCATATCATTCGCGCTTGCGTCAATTCCCACGAATTTTTTGTAACTATCTTTAATAACGTGAACTCGACTAACCAGAAATCCCGTGTCAGCAGCTAGAAACCTACCGGGTTCGGCGATAAGCCGAGGCTCTTTCAAGCCATATTGACTGCACTGTTCATCAAAAACTTCCCGAATACTTTTCGCAACCACGTCCATATCCAAACTTTTCTCATCCGGATGATATGGCACACCAAAACCACCGCCAATATTCATCATTTCTATCTCAATTCCGGTTTTTTCTTTCACATCAGCAACAATTTCAAAAAGTTTTCGAACAATTCCGGCAAAATAATCTTGCTCGGAAATTGGAACATTACTCCCGGTCATCATGTGAATACCGAAACGCTTCGCGCCAGCATCCCAAGCGGCAGAATATGCCATATGAGCTTTCTCAAAAGGCACTCCGTACTTCGCGTCCGGACCCGCAAACACATTATTTTCCATAGTCGCTTTTCCAATTCCCGGATTTATACGAAAAGAAATCGTCTCAGGCATCCCGAGTTTGGCAATTGTCGGAATCATACTAATATCATCAAGATTCAGGATCATTCCTTTGTCTTTTACGAAAGAAAATTCCTCCTCGGTCGTATAATTTCCGGTGTACATCCCCTTAATTCCAAGTTTCTCGGAAATCCAAGCCTCCGACTCACTCGAACAATCCACTCCAAAACCTTCGTCCGCAATGATTTTTAGAATTTCCGGATTTGGATTTGCTTTCACCGCAAAAAGCGGCCGGAAATTCGGGAAATATTTATCAAAAGCGCCTTTGAAAGTGCGACAATTCCCACGCAATCTTTTTTCTTCATACAAAAAGAACGGGGTTTCGTATTCTGTTACGGCTTTTTGCACCGCCTCCCGCGGATAATATGTCACATTTTCATTCATGTACTAAGTAAGTTATACGATTTCAGCATTTCATCAAGTGTGTTTTGCGATTCTGCAGACGGTGGACACATGGGAAGCCTGTATGAAAGCTCGCAGAAACCACACCTATACATGGCGTATTTCACGGGAACCGGATTTGTCTCTACAAACAATATTTTGAACACGTTTGCGAGATGCTCATTTATCTCCCCCGCTTGTTCAAAATTCCCGTCCAAAGCCGCGTTCACCATATTCGAAACCAGGTCCGGTACAACATTTGAAGCAACAGAAACAACTCCATCTCCTCCCATGCGAATAAGCTCGAGGGTCAGACCGTCATCACCGGAGAGAACGGTGAAATTATCCGGTCTGCGCTCCAAAACCTCTCTCATTTGATCAAGATCACCCGAAGCCTCTTTTACCGCAACAATCATAGGATTTTCAGCAAGTTCCATCAAAGTATCA
>JAHKBB010000125.1 GCA_018826445.1 Patescibacteria group bacterium
ATTTCTCCAGGTGCAACTTTCAGCTGCTCACTAACAGCTTCTCTTACTTTTTCAAATAAACTCAAAGCTGCACCTCTGCTGGAACAAGCTCTTCTTTCTTTGTCTCTATATAGCGCTTAAGTTCTAAACTTTCTTTTTCCTCCAACAAATCAAAAGAAACGCCATATTCATTAATTAATTCTGTTTTTCGTTTCCAGACTATATGGGTTTGGATTTTCGTTGAAGAAACTTGACCCCCGTAAAAAAATAATCTCAAATCAATAGGGTCATTTTCCTTAAATTCTTCCTTGGTTTCAAAACTTAAACCCCCTAAGCTAACGTTTTTAGCAAAAGCTTTTATATTCTGAGGCAAATTTGGAGACTTAACTCTTAAAATAATCGTCTTATTAAAATCTCTGGTTAAAGGTAAACGCGGAGACCTCCTTTTTCCTCCCTCTGCTAATTCCTTAACTTCCCAGGGGACTTTTTCTTCTTCAGGAGATAGCTCTTTCTCCTTTAATTCCTTTTTAACCAGTTTTTCTTTTAATGACCGAAAGGTTTCTTTGAGCTCTTCGTATACCCTATCCTTCTTTGCCAATTCTTCATCTTTCATGGATTTATAATCACTTTCCTGTTCGGTAAGCAATTTACCTTTCTCTTGCAACTCTGATCTCAATGATTCCAGAGAACCTTTAAGTTGTTCGCATTCTTTTTCCTTTTGCTGCGAAGCCTGTTCTATTACTTTACGGAGGCTCTCTTCTATTTCTACGCGTTTCTTTTCCTCTGATAACTCGGCCTTAAGTTTATTTTCTATATTTAGTTTCCATCTACGCCAACTTAAAAATCCTAAACCTGAAATTAGCCCTAGACTAGCCAACCAAACTATCACACCCCCCACACTTTTCTCTACTTTAGAAGGCTCTACCACCAAAGGTGTTTTAATTTCTGGCCGGGCTTCTTTTACTTGAGCTTCATCAGCTTCTCCTTCTTCATTATTAGCTACCTCAGGCTCAAGAAATTCTAAAGGTAATTGAACCGAGGCAGCCTGGCTAAGCACTACATCCATTGCTTCCAATCTTTCGACAACTTTCCCATTAGCTTCATCGGTTGCAAAAATTTCTTTGCCACCTGCAGCAAATTCAGCTATATTTAAGGGAGTCTGAATATCTAATATAAGATTGTTCTCCTCTTGCCAGATTTTGTAGGAAACTTTCTCAGATAATTCAAAGGTTAAGGTTTTAAGGGCTTTGGTTTGGCGGCCGGTAAAATAACTACTAGTAATTCTTTTTATTGGCCCTTGGGCTACCACAACTTCCCTTTCCATTGCGCTTAAGACATTTCTTGTTTTAAACTTAATCACTAATCGAGTTGGGTCATCTAACCAATAAGAATTAAATTTAACTGAACCAGATGTTGAGATTGCTATTCTTATACCTTCAGAGGTTTTTTGTGGTACTATTAGTAACTCTTTTGCTTCTTCCTGGCTATGGCTTGAGTTGATAAAAATAAATCCACTGATGAAAAATATTAAAATTAAGCTAAAGAGAAATTTTCGTTTTCCATTTATTCGCATAATTTACCTCCTTTACCTCCATAGCCTTACCAGATCATTTTCTTTAAATTCTGCATCTTGCCAATCAGATAAAATAGCTGCTGCACAAATCCTTTCTTCTACTTTTTCTACTTTTGTTCTTCCGATAAATTTATTATCGCGATGAACTGATAAAACGTCTCCTATTTTCAAATTATTCTCTCGACCTAAGTTTGTTACAATAAACTTGTGCTCATCATTTACCTTTAAAACCTTACCTACCATACCAGTCATAGGTCTAACTACGATTTTTTCTAATTCAACAGTCTTTGGCCCTCTTGCAAAGTCTTCTAGCTTCTCTTCTAAAGTTTTCTTCTCATTCATAACTAGAACTAGCTGATTTTCGATTTTGTGCCTGGCTGCTATTTCTTTTTCTAGTTTATTTAGAGTATATTGCATCTGGCGCTTTTTCTGGCCCAACTCCATGCTTAATGCTTTAGATCTATTTTTCTCGGAGCTAAGCGATTTTTCTACTTTTACTTTAGCCCAGATTGTATCGATA
>JAHKBB010000106.1 GCA_018826445.1 Patescibacteria group bacterium
TATAAGACATTGAGCGAACTTTTGATTCCATTTGGAATAAATATTCAATTCATTTCCGGCAGCACAACTAAAAAGCAGAAGAAAGAAATTATCAAACAAATGAAAACCGGAACATGTGATCTTGTTGTTGGCACACACGCATTAATCCAAGAAAAGATTGGTTTCAAAAACTTGGGATTAGCAATCGTAGATGAACAACACAGATTCGGCGTAAAACAACGCTCAATATTAAAGTCATACGGAAGCCCGCATCTATTAAGCCTAACAGCAACTCCAATCCCACGAACTCTCGCAATGACAATCTACGGCGACCAGGACATATCCGAAATAGATGAAATGCCAAAAGGCCGCAAAGAAATAATCACACGCGTGGTTTCAGAAAAAAAACGCATAGACGCATACAGATGGATCGAAGACCAAGCCGCAAAAGGACATCAAATATTCGTGATCTGCCCACTCATCGACGAGTCGGACGTGCTGGAAGTGAAAGCCGTTAAAAAAGAATATGAAAATTTAGCTCGCAATATATTTCCGGAGCTAAATCTCGGATTACTTCATGGGAAACTAAAACAAAACGAAAAAGACAAAGTAATGCAGGATTTCAAAGACAATAAGATCAATATACTTGTTTCCACCTCTGTTGTGGAAGTCGGAATCGACATTCCGAACGCTACTATTATGATTATAGAAGGCTCAGAAAGGTTCGGACTTTCTCAATTACATCAATTTCGTGGAAGAGTGGGCAGGGGAGAGGTTCAATCATATTGCTTTTTGTTCACAAACAGCACTTCTCTCGAGTCGCAACGCCGTTTAGGCGCTATGACAAAGTATTCCAGCGGATTCAAACTGGCAGAGATAGACTTACAGCTTAGAGGACCGGGAGAGATCTATGGAGTACGTCAAAGTGGCATCCCGGACCTCAAAATGGCTTCATTGACAGATTATGCAACCATAAAAAAGGCTAGAGATGAAGCGGCTAAAATCATAGAAAAAGACCCCGAACTTGATGCATACCCGGAATTAAAAGAAAAACTGACAGAAATAGACGAACCCTTTATAAAAGACTAATTTTTGATATTTGTCAAGCTGGCAACCGATATTAGCAATGGACAAGTAATTTTTAAAACGTAAAATAGTAAAATTTTTTTACTATTTTACAAATCAAAATCACACAACAAGACACGAAAATAAGTTTGCAGTAAAAACACAAAATAGGCGAAAGACCAATGTCCAAATTTTACAAAAGACGACCAAAACCTCGTCTTTTTTTTAAAAACGGCTTAAAACGCAAAATGCGAGTTTGTGGCTTACACAAGCCAATAACAGGGGACGCACACGCGCAAAAACGGGAAGATATCCACAAATATACCCATATCCGCACAGAACTTTGCACAAGATATATTGTACAAAATAGTATGTACTGCCGAACCACAGTCACCCACCCCCGCCATATACGTTTTTGACCATATAGGTTCCTTCCAACTTATAGCCAAGTTTCCTGTAATAAGACCTAACTCCCACACCGCTTATCACGGCGATTTTTTTGTAGCCGGCTTTTTGAGCAATTTCCTCAGCTTTTTTGACCAATTTTTTTCCAAGCCCTAAATGCTGAGCAGAAGAAGATTTTTCACTGATTGGAATTTGAAGTCCATAAGTATGGAGCTCGCGAATAATAGCCGCATCTTTTAATTCCTTAATAAAATAATCAAACGGAAATCTTAAACGCAGGAGAGCACAAAGTTTATCATTTTTCACATCATCAAAAGTTAGGAAAAACTCCTCGCCCTGTGAAGCTTTGTAATTATATATATTCAACTTCAAATTTTTCAGATTAACTTCGGCTCCTCTAACCTCTCGACATCGAATACAATTACATTTCACATTCAGCATCTGCCTCAAATTCGAGATCTTTGATCCGGCAAGAATACTTTCCGCAGGAATATCGCGGTATAGACGTGTAATACGCACATATTTCGGCACAATCGCTTTGATTTTTTCCAACAATTTAATCAGCTGCTCGTCCGTATACGGCTCAAACTTGCCCTGTTTCCACAACTTCTCCAGAGCAGTTCCCTCCAAAACAAGACACGGATATATTTTGAGCCAATCCGGCCTAAAATCCGAATCATTGAATAAAAGCTCAAACATCTCATAGTCTCTTTTAGGGTCGCTTCCATACAGATTGGGCATCATATGAGCATTTATCTTGAAACCTGCGTCCTTGCACAACCGAAAAGCCCTACGAACCGCATCAACATCGTGTCCCCTATTATTAAGCCTGTAAATTTCATCAAAAAGTGTCTGCACGCCGAGTTCAATCTTTGTGCATCCATATTCGCGCAAATGTTTCAAAACTTTTTCATTAATTTCGTCCGGACGAGTCTCAAACGAAAGTCCAACACACCTATGCTTCGCTTTTTCATTAATTTTCTGAGCCTCTTTAAGAGACCGGACTTTTTTATGTGGATAATTCAAAGCATTATAAATTCCAAGTGTAAAACTTGTTTGATAACGAGAAGGATAAGCCGTAAATGAACCTCCGGAAACAATCACTTCGATCTTGTCAGTTGGGTGGCCCGTTCTTTCAAGCCCGCGAATACGATTTCTGACCTGTTTGTATGCGTCAAAATCATTCAAAATCGCCCTCATACATGCGGGTTCATTGGAAAGATAGCTTTTGGGCATCCCCTCTTCATTTGGGCAATATATACAATTCCCGGGGCATGAATACTCTTTCGTAATAGCGGTAACAGACGCAATTCCTGAAAGACTCCTCACTCCCCTCTTCCGTACCAATTTTAAAAAATCTGGATTTGGCCCAATCTCGTCATTATCAATCATTTCGTGATAAGTCTTTATGAGTTCCATGCTGGAAGGCGCAGAAATCTCATATTTAGCACAAAACTTATGCTTTAAACGTTGAAGAGACTTCTGGTCGGAAATCCCCTCCTCTATCGCTTGTTTAACTAATTCCCTCAATGTATCATTCATAGCGACATTGATTTTCCCATATGAAACATAAAACCGCAAAGAAATTGATGGAGAAAGTATTAGAGACATATGAAGACATTGCCTCAGAGTTTTCAAAGACAAGAAATAAAGCTTGGCCGGAGTTTGAAAAATTCAAAGATTACGTGGAAGACCATTTTAAAATTCTGGATCTTGGATGTGGGAATGGAAGGCTTTTTGAATATTTAGGGGAAATCGAATACATCGGGGTAGACATTAGCGAGAAGTTGTTAAAAGAAGCAAAAAAACGCTTTCCAAAAGGGAAATTCATAAAAGGAGACCAGTTAAAAATTCCGGCAAAAGACGAAGAGTTCGACATAGTATTCAACATCGCTGCATTCCATCACATTCCATCAAGAAAATTGCGCAGGAAAGCATTGGACGAAATGCACAGAGTGCTAAAAAAAGACGGAATCCTAATTTTGACCGTATGGAATTTATTCCAAAAGAAATACATAAAACATATTGCACGAAGTATCGTTAAATCGATATTCACGCTTGGAAAATACGATTGGAATGACACAATAATTCCGTGGGGAAAAGAGAAAAAAGACAGATATTATCACGCATTTACAGAAAGAGAATTACGCGGACTTTTGAAATCAAAGTTTGAAGTACATGAACTTGATATAGGAAATAATATTTTTGTTGTATGCAAAAAAAAGTAAAAATTCTTGGAGTTAGATTTGATAATGTGACGATGGAAGAAGCGTACGAAAAAGCTTTGAAATTTGCCGATGGAAATAGAAGACACTATATATGCACCCCAAATCCTGAAATGCTTTTGGAAACGCAAAAAAATCGCAAATTCCTAAAGGTTTTGGACAAATCCAGCATGAACATTCCAGATGGCTTCGGCATAATTCTAGCTTCAAAATTACGCAAAACCCCACTAAAAGAACGCGTCACAGGCA
>JAHKBB010000107.1 GCA_018826445.1 Patescibacteria group bacterium
ATATCTCCGTTTTCCGCCAAATCTTTCTTCAATTCTTCAAACGTATACCGGTCAACCCACTCCTTGTATAAAGGGTTCTTCAAAGTAAGTTCACTACTTGCGTCAAAAGCTTTAATCATTGCGGCCGTATTCTAGCATTTTCTCCAAAGGAGCCAAAGCCTTAGCCATAACGTCGTCCGGAAGCACAATCTCATTTATATCTTTTTCGAGACATTCAAGAAGATTTTCCAGGGTAATTTTCTTCTGTTGAATGCACTCGCCGCCAATACTAAAGAATTTTTTATTCGGAGCATGACGCCGAAGAAGCTCAAGCATACCGATCTCGGTAGCTACAATAATGGTATCTACGTCAGACTCTTTTACGTACTTAATCATGCCGGTAGTGCTAAGTACCGCATCTGCGCGCTTCAAAACTTCCGGCTTGCACTCCGGATGCACAATAGCTTTTGCGTCAGGATAATTTTTCTTAGCCTCCAAAATCTTTTCCTCGGTGATTTTCGCATGAACATAACACCATCCCTCAGGTGCAATTATCTTCTTTTTCGTATTGCTTTGGACGTATGCGGCCAGATTCTGATCAGGTACAAAGATAATCTCGTCTGCAGGCAGTTTATTCGCTATATCAACCGCATTCGCGGAAGTACAGCAAATATCGCACAAGGTCTTCGTATCGGCTGTCGTGTTCACATAACACATCACAGCGGCCCCCGGATGCTTCTCCTTTAGATCCAAAAGCTTCTCTCTGGTAATCATCGCCGCCATGGGACACACAGCCTGCATGGATGGTATAAAAACGCGGCTTTCAGGACTCAAAATCTTCACCATTTCAGCCATAAAAGTCACTCCGCAAAAGATGATGCGCTCGGGCTGGAGCTCGCGCGCTCTTTGCGCCAAATCAAAAGAATCTCCAAGTTCATCGGCGACATCATAGATTTCAGGCCTTTGATAATTATGAGCAAAAATGGTCACATTCTTGGCCTTTTTCAGGTCCAAAATACGCTGAATTATCTCCTTATCATTCATAGCAGGGAGATAGTAGCAGGGGAGAGACTATTAGTAAATGCCGTGAACAAATCTTAGCCACAAATTCTTTAGCATCTCGTATGTAGCTTGAGCCAGATTCGCGAGTATGTGCTTTAGCTCCCGGAGTTTCTGAACGATGATGTTCAATTGATAAAAGTTTCTATTTGCAGGGTTGTGAAGAATTCGATTTCTCTGCTTTTCAAGCTGCCCAACCTCTTTTGAAATAGCCCTGTCAACTTCCTTTCTCATTTTCTCCTCTGTTGGGGGATTTTTTAGCAACTCCGCCTTAAGCTGCTTCGCCTTGTAAGCCTTTGCCTTTGCGGTGGAAGCGGCCTTGCGCTCTTGCGCTTTCTCTTTTTTCTCAGTGACTTCCTTTGGAATTTCTACAGCTTCAATTTGCTCAGCAATCTCTGAAGCCCCAGGCATAGCAGAATCAACCTTTCCATAAGATTGTTCTTGAACTTTCTTCAGTTCCTCCGGTTTTTCACTATGGTAATTTGTCATTACAGCTTAATTATATGCACAAACCGTAATTTTGTCAACTCTTTCTATCCATCAAATTATGTAGTAGTATCTACAAGAAAATTAACATACTTAGTGGAAGGAAATATAGCAAAAATATTCGACCCAAGCAAATACGAAAATCGCATATATCAGAAATGGGAGAAAGCGGGAGCTTTTAAGCCTAATAATAAAAAGGGCGCAAAACCTTTCACGATCTCTATGCCGCCTCCAAATGCTACGGGTCAGCTCCACCTCGGCCACGCGATGATGCTGGCTATTCAAGACATAATGGCCAGGTACCACAGAATGAAAGGGGACTGCACCCTCTGGCTTCCGGGTACAGATCATGCCGCTATTGCTACACAAAACAAAGTTGAAAAGGAACTGGCAAAAAAAGGAATTTCTCGGCATGACCTCGGAAGAGCTAAATTTCTCCAAGAAGTTCGTAAATATGTTAAGAATTCTCAATCCACCATCCGAAACCAAATACGCAAAGTCGGTTCAAGCTGTGACTGGTCCAGAGAAAGATACACAATGGACGACACCCTTACAAATGCGGTTTTGGAAGTATTCATACGAATGTACAAAGACGGGCTCATATACCGCGGAGACAGGATCGTAAACTGGTGCCCAAGATGCTATTCCACACTCGCGGATGATGAAGTTGAGTACAGGGAAGAAAAAGGCAAACTATATTGGATAAAATACGGGCCATTCAAGCTCGCAACAACACGTCCGGAAACAAAACTTGGCGATACCGCAGTTGCGGTAAATCCAAAGGACAAGAGATACAAACATATGGTTGGAAAGAAATATATGATCCCGGGGGTTTTGGGCGAATTTGAAGTAACTGTAATTGCGGATGACGCCGTAGATATTGAATTTGGGTCGGGCGCGGTAAAAGTAACTCCGGCACACAGTTTCGCGGATTTTGAGATGGCTCAAAAACACGGAATCCCCGCAAAGAAAGTCATCGATGAAGATGGGAAGATGATGGAAAATTGCGGAAAATATGCCGGCATGCCGGTTGCGAAATGCAGAGAAGCAATATTGAAAGATATGAAGAAAATGGGACTTTTGCTCAAGGAAGAAGAATATGATCACAAACTGTCTGTTTGCTATAGATGCGACACGGCGGTTGAGCCATTAACCTCAGAACAATGGTTCGTAGATGTAGATAAAAAAGGTAAGTCATTGAAGAAAAAATCCATAGAAGTTGTACGAAACGGGAAGATCAAAATTATCCCGGAAAGATTCGAAAAAACATACTTCCACTGGATGGAAAATCTGCACGATTGGTGCATCTCAAGACAAATCTGGTGGGGACACAGAATCCCTGTTTGGTACTGCAGGGATTGCGATGAAATAATTGTCCGAAAGGCTACTCCGAAGAAATGCCCAAAATGTAAGTCAGACAAATTAAAGCAAGATAACGACACGCTGGACACGTGGTTTTCATCCGGACTTTGGACATTCTCCACACTTGGATGGACAAAAAAAGACGGAGAGTTTAAAAAATTCCACCCGACAAATGTAATGGAAACGGGATACGACATTCTGTTCTTCTGGATC
>JAHKBB010000108.1 GCA_018826445.1 Patescibacteria group bacterium
AAAACCTCCAAAAAACACCAAAAAACTGTCAACACGATTTTCATTACCGTCACCCCAAATCCCACAGCTCCACCAAAAACCCGTCACCACGAAATTTTACATTGCTTGCGCGAAACCAATTCTTCACGAAACCAAAAAGCCGTCAATACGAAATTTTTGCTGTTCGACTATCTCTTGAACTTCTCTAGTCTAATGCGTATATTGTTGTTGCCATGACGACAAATGAGCTGAAAATAAAGGCAACGGAGCTTCGCATAGATATTTTGAAAATGATCAACAAGGCGAACTCCGGGCATCCCGGGGGGTCACTTTCCGCGATAGATATAATGACCGCTCTTTATTATGGAGACACCGATGGAAAGCCTTTTATGAAGATAGATTCTTCCAAGCCTTCCTTTGAAGGACAGGATTATTTTGTTCTCTCGAAGGGGCATGCCGCGCCCGCATTGTACGCGGTGTTGGCGGATAAGGGATTTTTCGCCAAGGAAGAATTGGACCATTTTCGCCAGATGAATAGTTTACTGCAGGGTCACCCGTCGCGAAAAATCCCGGGTGTAACTATGACAACCGGCTCTCTTGGGCAAGGACTTGCGGCGGCTGACGGACTTGCTATGAGCCTAAAGATGGATCGTCAACCAAACAGAGTATATTGCATGCTTGGAGATGGTGAATTGCAGGAAGGAGAGATTTGGGAATCCGCTATGACTGCCGCTCATTACAAACTTGATAATTTGATTGCTTTCGTAGACAAAAACGAGCTTCAGATCGATGGACTTGTGAAGGCTATTATGAATGTTGATCCCGTTGCGCAGAAATTCGAAAGTTTTGGATGGAAAGTTATTCAAGTCGTGAACGGACATGATATGGATGAGGTTTCGGGGGCGATAAAAAAGGCTCTTAAAGTTCAAAGACAACCCATATGTATAGTTGCGAATACTATTAAAGGAAAAGGAGTTCCTTTTGCTGAAGGAAAGGCGTCGTATCACGGAACGCCGCTTTCGGACGAGGAGATGGCTGAGGCGATTCCTCTTCTGAAAAAAGAAATTGAAACATTAAAAAATGCCTGAAATCGGGGAAAAAATAGCCACAAGAAAAGCATTTGGAGAAGAGCTCCTCAAGCTTGGCGGAACGCATAAAAATATCGTTGTGTTGGACGCGGATCTTTCGTGCAGTGTGATGACTAACATGTTTGCGAAGCGTTATGATGGCAGGCATTTTAATGTTGGAATCGCGGAGGCAAATATGGTTGGAACTGCCGCCGGATTTGCGCTCAGGGGAAAGATAGCCTTTGTCGCTTCGTTTGCGGTTTTTGCGACCGGTCGGTGTTATGACCAAATTCGAGCGAGCGTTTGTTACCCGAATTTGAATGTGAAAGTAATGGGGACTCACAGCGGAATGATGGTTGGCGAGGATGGGGCGACACATCAGATGCTCGAGGATTTGAATCTCATGAGGGGGCTTCCAAATATGAAAGTTTTCTGTCCCGCAGACGCTTACGAAACTTGTCAGGTTCTTGAGGCGATTGTAAACGATTTTGGGCCGGCTTATGTTCGTCTTGGACGAAATGGAGTGCCGGTGATTTATGATGAAAATTACAAGTTTGAGATTGGGAAGGGGGATATTGTCCGCAACGGAAAGAACGTTTGCGTATTTGCGATCGGGTCTACAGTTTCATCCGCTTTGGAAGCCGCTGAAAAGCTTGAAGCGAATGGAAAGACGTGCAGAGTTGTGAATATGTGCTCGATAAAGCCTATTGATGAAGATCTTATCGTTGCTTGCGCGGAAGAATGCGACGAACTTTTCTCGATTGAAGACCATAGCATTATCGGTGGACTCGGGTCTGCCGTATCCGAAGTTTTGACTTCCAAGCATCCCAAGAAACTTCATAGACTTGGAATGAAAGATGTCTTTGGAGAGTCTGGAAAGAGTGCGGATTTATATAAGAAATACAAGCTTGATGGTGACGGAGTTTATGAGCAGATAAAAGAACTTTTGTAATCTCGGGACTTCTGTTACAATGCAGTCTGCCTTTAAACAAAGAAAAATGTCCAAATTTGCTTTAAAGATTTTTTCAGGAAAGTCTCACGAAAAACTTGCCAGGGATATTGCGAAAAGACTGAAAAAGAAGATTTCGCCTGTTGAAATCTACAGGTTTGCGTGTGGAGAAGTCTATGTGCGAGCTCTTGAAACAGTGCGCGGGTGCAATGTTTTTATTGTTCAGACTGCAACCGCGAATGTGAACGAGGATTTAATGGAACTTTTTGTGATGATCGATGCTCTAAAGAGATCTTTTGCGAAGAGAATTCATGTTGTGATGCCTCATTACGCATACGCGAGGCAGGATAGGGTTGCGCTTCCGCGTGAACCAATCTCCGCGAAGTTGGTTGCGGATCTTATTTCTGCGGCGGGAGCGGATCATGTGATTTCAGTTTCGCTTCATTCGGATCAGGAGCAAGGATTTTTTGACTTTCCGGTGGACAATATTAATTGCATGAAGCTTTTTGCGGACTATTTTAAGAAAAAGAAATTCAAAAATTTAACGATTGTTTCTCCGGATGCGGGAGGCGCGAAAGATGCAAAGAAATTCGCGGACAAACTTGGCGCGACACTGGCTGTTATTCACAAAGCGCGTCCGGCTCCAAACAAATCCGCTGTCACTCATGTGGTTGGTGACGTGAAAGGACGAACATGTCTTCTGTATGACGACATGGTCGACACTGCGGGGTCTATCTGCGCGGCTAAAGACGCGCTTTTGAAACATGGAGCGAAAAAAGACATATACGTTGCCGCGACTCATGCTGTTTTCTCAGATCCAGCCGCTTCCCGGCTGAGAAAGACCGGATTTAAGGAAGTTGTTGTGACGGATTCGATTCCAATTCCAAAAGAGAAGCAGTTTAAGGGCCTTAAAGTACTCTCAATCGCAGATCTTTTGGCAAAAACGATCGAGAGCGTGCACGATGACAAATCCGTAACTGCTAATCTATAAAATATGAGGATATATCTTGGGTCGGATCATGCCGGCTATGCTTTCAAGGAAAATTTACAGAAGCATTTGAAGGGTCAGGGACACAGTGTTGTGGATCTCGGAGCTTTTAATGAGGATGATGTGGATTATCCGGACATTGCGCATGAAGTGACCGACAAAGTCGTGGAAAATCCGGGCGCGTACGGGATTTTGATATGCGGAACCGGCATTGGTATGTCTATGGCTTCCAATGATAATAAGCGCGCGCGCGCGGCGCTCTGTACGGATGAGCATATGGCCGAGATGGCGCGCAAGCACAACAATGCCAATATGCTTTGCATGGGAGCGCGCGTCATTGATTCCGGACTCGGCATAAAGATAGCGGATAAGTTTTTGAATACGGAATTTGAGTCTCACGAGGAGCGTCATGTGAGGCGGGTCAATAAGATCAAACGAAATGTCTGACAAAAAAGTACAAATAGCGCCGTCTATACTTTCCGCCGACTTTGGCAGACTAAATGAAGATATTAAAACGATTGAGCCCTATGTTGACCTCATCCATGTAGATGTAATGGACGGGCATTTTGTTCCGAATTTAACCTGTGGAGCACCGGTTGTTGCGTGGATCAAGTCTGAACTGCCTTTGGATGTGCATCTTATGATTGAAAATCCGGAGAAATATTTGGAGGATTTTGCGAGGGCGGGATCTGCGATGATTACGGTTCATAGCGAAGCGTGCGATGACTTAAGCGGGACAATTGATAAGATTCATGAACTTGGATGTAAGGCCGGTGTTTCAATTAAACCAAAAACTCCTGTTTCAGACATAGACAGTGTTCTCGAAAAACTGGATCTGGTGCTTGTTATGAGTGTTGAGCCGGGTTTTGGAGGCCAAGGATTTATGTCTGAATCTATACCAAAAATAAAGGAACTTCGAGAGAAGCGGCCAGAGATGGATATTTCCGTGGATGGTGGAATAAATGCCGAAACAGGGAAGCTTGTGAAGGACGCAGGCGCAAATATCCTGGTCGCCGGCAGCTACATTTTTAGGGCGAAAGACAGACAGGCCGCCATCGAAAGTTTACGATAGCGCAATCTGTTGACAAATCGGGCGTTTTGGTGGGAAAATAGCGTCTCATGCCTGACGTAATAGACGAAACAAGTCGCAGTTTCATTATGCGGGATCTGGCTTTAGGGAAAGAAGTTCCCGTTGTTGAGAAAGATTCGGTTTTTTGGCAAACTTCCGATTTTGTCGCTGAGTTGGCGGAAAAATACGGGGGCAATATGGATTTGTTTAAAGATGAGGGATTTTGCGAGAAATTCTTGAGTGATTTTACGAGGTTTAAAAGACGCCTGGCTGAGGGCATGGGAAAATTGAGAATCCTTGTGGTACGAAATAGGCATGCGGAGTTTTTCCCGGAGGGATGGGACTCCAGATTGGAGAGATGTATGTATTTGGCTTTTTTTGTTCATTATGGGGCCAAGCGCAGGGCGGAGAGGGATAAGGATACCGGGGAGCCGTTGGATTATATATATCATGTGATGCGTTCTACTTTTTCCGACTACGCGGAGAAGATTGGAATGTTGAATGAAGAGGCGACCAATACGATGGCGCTGCATGATGTTTTTGAAGACTTGGGGATAGGGATTTTGGGAGAGAAAGGGTTTGATATCCCGGAGGAAAGAATGGGGGAGATTGCGCGGGACGTTGATGAGTTTATCTGCGATGTTACCAAGGATGGATTAAATGGAGGTCGTTATTTGAGAAAATATCTTCAGATACTTACAAAAGATCCGGTGATGAAGCATCGTAGTCGAGTGAGGTGCTCTTTCGATCTTATAGCTGACGTTGCTGAATCTTTTGTTCGTACCGACAATATAGAGGAGCTTATTCCTCTTCTTTTGAAAAACGCGGACAATCTTGATAATCACCCCAGCATTTCCGTTTCCCAGAAGCCTGACGAGGACCGTGATTCTATGAGAATACGAATGATCAGAGATGAAATTAACTTTTTTTGGATTTCTTTGTGCGGGAGGCTTGGAGCCTGCAATGCCAAGGAATGGAATTTTGACTTTGAGTATTTTGTAGATCCGCGTAAGCGCCAGGAGGCTTATGGAAGAGAGGTTATGTTGCGTGAAGAAAGCGAAAGAGGTGATATCAAAGATGCTTTTTATATGGATTTCCATTTTGGAATGATGAAGGAAGTTCCGGGTATTGACGGGGCTGACTATTGGATAGAATCCAGACCCAGAAGTCTTGGCCGCAGGTCTATCGTGAAGGGTTCGGAGATTGAAACTAAAAGAGGAAGAGAAATGCATTTGCAGGGCTTTAACCATTACATTATTTTTACTTGTTTGAATGATGATAGAAGTGGTGAGATTTCTGCTGCGGCGAGAAAGGTTTTTGAGGGAATTTTTTCAAGACCCGTTCCCAAGAGATATTATGGTGTTGAAAAGAAGGCCGCGTTCGGTTCCAAGTTTACTTATGGGAGAGATCCTGAGAATTATGGCGCAGGCGCTTGGAGAGTGTGCGATACTCGTGAAAGCAGTGAAAGAACTTTTTATGGCAGAGTTCACGCCGCTTACCATCATGACGACAGGGAATGTCGTGATGAGCTGCGTCAATTTTTCAGGAAGCTTTCAATTCAGATTAATGATTTAAGGAAGGAAAGTGCGATTCTTGATGAGATTTACGAGGGGGGCGTTACGCATGCGGTGAGATCTACCAGGGGACTGGTCGCGAGTAATGTCTCACCGCAGCGGGGAACTGATGCAAGAAACTATTGCCCGCAATTGGTTGATAATCCTGAGGGTAGGGATAGGCTTTTCGAACTTCTTGAGAAGAGAATGTTGACTATATTTGCGGTTAAATACCCTGTTACAGTTTCGATTAATGAGGGGCGTAATCTTGAAGTGGTGGTCCCTGACGGGGCTGATATAGGGTGCGCTTTGCTGTATGAAAGCGCTTTTCGAACTTGCCAGAAAATAAAATCTGTCACTCTTTGTCGTGGTGGCAAGGAAGAAGTGTTCGCTATGGGAGAGAGTGGGCATTCTCTCGTAAGTGTTTTGAAAAAGGAGTTGCGTGAGGGAGATGTTGTTAAATTCGCCATAGACGAAAAGAGCGATTTTGACTATGAGGCTGTTGGGATGATTCGTAATAGTATGGATCAAAGAGTTTTGAGAAATCATAAAAAACAGATTTTGAAATGATTTCTGAGCCCTAACCCAAAGATTCCGCAACAAATTTTGGCTAAATCAAGTGAAATCGCCTGGTTTATTTTTTTGGATTCTGCTAAGTTTTCGGAAAAGTAGCTTTTAACCTTAAAAAAATGGCTGGATATATTGTTGGCACGATTAAGGAGATTAAGGACAATGAAAATCGTGTTGGTTTGACTCCCAAGGGGGTTGCCGAACTCACGGGAAGAGGAGTTCGTGTTTTAGTTCAAAAATCCGCGGGCGTTGGAAGTGGTTTTATGGACAACGAATACAAAGAAGCGGGTGCGGAAATGCTTGATACGCCGGAGGAGGTGGTTAAGCAAATTGACATCCTTGTGAAAGTAAAAGAGCCGATTGAATCCGAGTATCGTTTACTTGAACTTATGAGAGGAAAAATCCTTTACACATACCTGCATCTTTCAGGAGTTGCCAAGTCTTTGACTGAAAAACTTCTTGAGTGTGAGATTACCGGTATCGCATATGAAACTATTTTTGATGCGAATGGAAAACTTCCGTGTCTTGCGCCTATGAGTGAAGTCGCGGGGGTTCTTGCGGTTCAATATGGAGCTCAATATCTTCAAAAGAAATACAATGGACGCGGTCTTACGCTTGGACCTGTCCGAAATGCGGACAAAGCGCACACTGTTATTGTCGGTGGCGGTGTTGTCGGAACGAAGGCTGCCGAGGTGGCTGCCGGAATGGGTGGCAAGGTTACTATTTTTGATATCAATCCAAAGAGGGTTGAAGAATTGAAAAAAGAATTGCACGAATATCTTGGAGATAATCTTTACGCGAGTGTTAATGTTCTAAAATCAGAGCCCGGAAATTTTGAGAGAGCTGTGAAAGACGCGGATCTTTTAATCGGTGGAGTTTTGGTTGCCGGGGCAAAAGCACCTACGGTTGTTTCTGAGAATATGGTTAAATCCATGAAAAAAGGAGCTGTTATTGTTGATGTTGCTATCGACCAGGGTGGATGTATATGGGGTTCAAAAGCGACTACACACAGTAATCCAACTTATGAAATCGACGGCAAGATTTTCTGCTGTGTCGCAAACATGCCGGGACAGGCTTCACGTCAATCTACCCAAGCTCTTACAACTTCCACTCTTCCATATCTTCTAAGTATGTGCGAGAAAGGTGTGGACGGAGCTATGAAAGCTGATGAGGGTTTCGCGAAAGGTCTGAATACGGCCTGCGGAAAGATTGTGTACAAGGCTGTTGCTGAAGACCGGGAGATGATGGATCATTATATGCCGGTTGAAGAGTTCTTGGGGGAAGGTTGTGGAACGAGCTGTGAGAATTGCGCTTGCTGTGGATAAGATTTGATTGGAAATTAGGGGGTCCCCTTGCAAAAGGGGGCCTTTTTTACTAGTATCTCTGTGCTTCTTTTGCGCCCGTAGCTCAGCTGGATAGAGCACAGCCTTGCGGAGGCTGGGGCCACAGGTTCAAATCCTGTCGGGCGCACCATTTCCAATTCCGGAGTCGGTTTTTTCAACCTGGGGATTTTTCGATTCCGGAATTAACTGGTGTGGAAATTACATTGTGAATAACCGATGGTATCTGATAGATTGTAGTCTGATGCTTTTTATGAAAAGATTCATACTTATAATTGGGCTTGTCCTGCTACTCGTTCCATCGCTTGCCGACGCAAGTAGGTTTACGGACGAGCCGCATGTTCCCGTGTTGGAATATCACTCCGTGGGCGAGACCGAGGCGAGGTGGACGCGTTCGTATGAAAATTTCAAAAAGGACCTTGAATGGCTGTACAACAATGATTACGTACTGGTGTCTGTGCAGGATTTTGTACATATGGATTTTGATATCCCTGCTGGTAAGAAACCTGTTATTTTCACTTTTGATGATGGAAATGAGAATCAATTTCGATATCTTGAGAATGGCGACATCGATTCAAATTCCGCTATTGGCATTATGGATGCGTTTTATGAAAAGCATCCCGAATTTGGTCGTGCCGCGACTTTTTATGTAAATTCTTTGCCGTTTGGAAAGGAAGATGAGGTTCAAAAGAAACTTTGGTATCTTATTTCCACCGGTCGTGAGATTGGGAATCACACTTTGACTCATGCGAGTTTGAACCAGCTTGGGACTGAGGGTGTAAAAACGGAGCTTGGGGGTCTGGTGAGGAAGATTTCCGAATATGTGGGAACATCAATTCTCATCGAGTCAATTGCGTATCCGCACGGGCTTTTGCCCGAGGATGTCAGTGCGGTTGCAAGTGGGGAGTATCAGGGTTATTTCTACGAAAACAAAGTGGGATTTCTAGTTGGCGCGGAACCTTCTCGTCTTCCCGGACATGAGAGTTTTGACCCAATGCGTGTGCCGCGAATTCAGGCTATTGATGATGAGTGGAGAAGATGGTTTGGGCGCGCAAACGCGGACGTGACGGAAAAAACCGAGGGAAATTTTAGGCCTTATATTTTTGGTGAAAAGAAGCGTTTCCCATACCATGAGTGCGGCGATCCGGATGCGGAGCGATTTATTTTAAAAAAGCAGCTTTCTTTTTCTTTCTCTTCCTGGCGAAATTTTTTCCTGTCTCTTCTTGGCAAAGAAAAGGAAGTGGAGCCGCGAGCCATTTATCTAAACACCGGTTCTTTGAATAACGAAGCAGGATTTTCTCTCGTTGAAAAACTGGTTGAAAATGGCGGAAACGCGGTTGTTTTGGATATCCTGCCCGCCGGAAAACTTCTTCCGTACCCCGGTGAAACTTACGTGGACGAGGAGTATGAAAAGCGGGTGCGCGAATTCATTAACTATATGAAAGAAAAGAACCTTTATGTCATTGCACGGTACGTTCTTTTTAAGAATCCGACTATGTCTGCAAAAAAACCGGAGTGGCTCCTCGAAAGTAAAGCTACGGGAAAAATTTGGTCCGGCGATGGCGGGCCCGTTTGGCTTGACCCGTCCATATCGGAAGTCCAAGATTATATTATTGAGGCCACGAAAAAAGTTATCGAACTTGGTGTGGACGAAGTTCAGTATGACTATGTACGCTTCCCGACAGCTCCAAATTCAAAAGATGTTTCATATCACGCCATGCGTGCTGCCGGTGAAATTCTTCCAACAAAGTGGACTGTTATACGTGATTTTTTGAAGAGGGTGCGGCAAGAGGTTGATCTGTATGATGTAAAACTTGGAGTTGATCTGTATGCGATTGTCGCCTGGAATGATGGCTTTGATGCGTATTCGACCGGTCAGAAGATTGAATGTCTTGCCCCCTATGTGGATGTTATTTATCCGATGGTTTATCCGTCGCATTTTGGCCCTGGTTTTGGCGGTCATGCAAATCCTGCAGATGAACCGTATTATTTTGTAAAGAAAACTTCGGAACTTTTCCTTGGATATATGGAGGGGACAGAAGCAAAGCTTCGTCCTTGGCTTCAAGCTTTTGCGATGCGTGTTACGGACTACAATTCGCAGTATGTCCCACAGCAGTCGAAAGCTTTAGAGGATCTTGGTATATATGAATATGCGCTTTGGAATGCGTCGAATGTATATGATCTTCACTGGAAATCATTTAATCGTTAGTCCTGGAAGCTTCGGAGGAGTGTGTCAAATGCGAGGCGGGTGTCTTTTTGGTCTACATAGATAAAAAGTTCTGTGTATGTTGATGCGATTTCAACTATGTTTATATATTGGAGGGTTAATTGTTGAATTATCAATGATAGCAGCCCCGGTGTCTCATTGTATTTTTGAGGGAATTGTATTCCTATCGCAGTTATATTTTTACGTTCGTTCTTGGGTTCTTCTTTGATTAATTTTCTTGCGGCTTTATGAGCTTCCGTCTTTATTATGATCGTTATTTCGTTTCCACTTTCCGTAATGGTCATGTAGCCTTTTTCTTTTTGTATTTTGTCGTATAACTGGTTTAATTGTTCATGAATTTGAGCTGATTTGAAATACGTGAGAGTACAAAGATTTGAATGGACTGTAATATGCTCCAGTCTAATGTCGTCGGGTTTTGGAGAAGTTTTTTTCATTTCTCTTTGAATACGAGACAGACTCATCGTGATAGCCGCGGGCCGCACTTCTTTTTTTGTGCGGGCTTCCACTTGTGGGATTATGAATTTTGCGAGCTGAGTAAGGTTGAATAACCCATAGCTGACACCAAACTTTAGTATCGGATTTTTCTCGATTATTCGTCTAATTGCGTCTGAAATCTTTATCATTTGTTATAAATATAACAAAAAATGATAAAAATATCAACATTTTCACGGAAAATAGCGATTTATATGAGGTGGGCGTATAAAATAGGCCAGTTTAAATTAATTAATAAAATCACGATTATGTCAGCAATAAAACAAGATGGTGCACCGACTGAGGCTCCTACAACTGCGAATATTGAGAGGTTAGCCACTGCTGAAATTTATTCAGCTCTTGAGAGTGTTGGGGCTGAGATTTCCAGGTTTAGAGGTATGTTTCAACAATGTTTTGTTGAGGCGGGAAGGTGTGGCGATACCGCACATTATTTATATTCTTTAAGGGGATACATATACCTGCAACTGTTTAAAGTATTGCAAGAGATAGATGGATTTATAGGCGAGGATAAATTAGAGGCCAAACACGAATTGCCGCGTCATAACAGGCTGATAGCGACTGCGGAAACTATGGCCGGCGATATTATTGATTCTGTAATGCTACAGGTTGGTATGGCTGGAGTTAATTTGAGTGACGAGGTTTTAAGTCCTGTATTTTTGGCCCACAAAAGAGATCTTTATGAGAAGCGTTTATGGCCAACAGCATATGAAAGATAATTTACCATGAATGTTTCTCCGGTGGGGAGAGGCGGTTTTTTTTAGCATTAACTATTTTAAAAAAAAATGGGTATCACAGTTGCAAAATTTGGAGGGACGTCGATGGGAAATGCGCAAGCGATTCAAAGCGTCGCAAATATTGTTGCCAATACTGAAGGGCAAAAAGTTGCAGTTGTTTCGGCCACATCCGGAACCACAGACGTTCTTATTGAACTTGGAAGTCAGGCTGTTGAAAACGGTAGTTGGGCGCAGCCTTTGAAAACCCTTATTGAAAGGCATGAGCAGATAGTAA
>JAHKBB010000109.1 GCA_018826445.1 Patescibacteria group bacterium
CGAAAAGCCAAAAGGAGTCGAAGGGGTTGCCGCGCAACTCTCGGGTTTGAAGCTGGACGTAAACGAACAGTGGAAAAAACACTGGGAAATTTTTAAATATGACGGAGTTGTGGACAATCAAGAGATGGGTGTCGCCTTCAAAGCCGCAGAAACCGCCGTCCTCTACGATGACGGAGGAGAAAAACTGGGGAATATAAGAAAAGATGAAGCATTTAAGATAATGGAAAGAGATATTCGAGTTGTCGGAGGGGAAAAATACGTATTTATTGCGCAAGGACCAAAAGTCGGATGGATGAGGTATGAGAAAGTGCAGATATTGAACGTGAAAGAAAAAAAGGTTGAACAGGTCAAAGAAGCCGGAAGGCTCAGAACCATGGACAAAAGGATACAAAGAGAAGTTCAAAAACACAAATTCCTCTCTTCGGAAATTATCGAAACACTGGAAAAAACAGAGGTACAGTTAGATGAAGACGTGGTTGAATATTGGGTTAACGCAAATGACAACAGCAACTGGATAAACATTGATCCGAAAGGCCGAGACGGAGTAATGACCGTGCTTAAAAATCCCCCATTCGGATGGAGCGCCAATAAGTTCAGAGAATGCATCCAGGACGGGAGAAATCACTTCCTTACATTCGACGATGTTGTAGACACTAACGGACTCAATTTTGGAGACGCAAAAGAAGTTATCAAGAAATATAAGGACCTTGCCGCGGCCGGAAAAGAAACAAAAGAATTAAAAAAATATGAAGAAGTTTTATTCCGATGCCACCAATTGCTTCAGGCGGTTTCACCGGACAAATTCTATTACAACCCGGTACGCAGAACGCCCAAACCTCCGGAAGCAAGAGAATACCGCCTGGATGATAAAGTCGAGGTTCAGGAAGCACTCAAGAAAGCCGGCCCGCGGAAGAAAATCCTTATTCAGCTGGACTACCTTTTCGACAAGAATGACAGGGGCCCAAAGCTCTCCGACAAGCCGATTCAAGTCGTTGATTTTGACGAAAACACATACACGGTGGATACAACAGATTTTGCCAGATACACTTCCGGAAAAGCCGCGTACATCCACACACGGGACACAATTTTCCAGGAGGGAAATATCGAAACAAAATACAGGGAAAAAGCGTTCGACACGCTGAATACATATCTGCATTTGGCGCTTGTAAACGAGGAAAAGGGAAATTTGTATGACCGTTTCAAACTCACAACGCTTGACCACGTAATTTCAGATGAAGCGAAAGAATACATAAGAAAAGGATACGTACTCTATAAAGCTCTCGAAACAGCGAAGGAAAGCGCGGAACAGGAGAAAAATTATTCAAGCATGCCGCAACTTCAAGAGCTCGGGGAACAGATTGAAGAAAGATTTCCCGACATGCCAAAAAGCGAGATCAGAAACATGATCGCGAGAGCGGAAAGACAACTGCACTTGGGAATCATAATGGGCCCGACATTCACAAACAAAGGCGGAATCGGAGGAATGGGTGGACTGACGGGAAGCATCGATCTCGGGAAAGGAGTCAGCCTGGACCTCACAGTCGCGGGACTGCAAAGATCAAAAGGAGCGGCTCCGGAGGGAGCGGTCGGGGGCGGCTTAAGCTATATGCTCAAACCCACACCAGATACCAGTATCAAATTTTCACTGAGCGGGATGCAAGCATTCAATAAACATGGAGGAACAGCCGCATTTGGAGGACCCTCCATAGATGTCACCTTCCCCATTTCCGGCAGCTGGGACATGACAACCGGAATCGGGGTATATGCCGGAACAACGTCGGAGGCCGCAACCGTTATGCAGTTCATGGTCGGCGGAAAAATCGGATTCTCCTGGAATCCGGAAAGACTGGCGAAAAGAGAAGTTGACAACGCATTGGAAAAATACGGATTTGAAAAAATCGAGAGCTCGCCGAACAGATACGCGGAAATAATGCAAAATCCTCACCTCGCGCCGAAAGTTGAGAAATTTTTCGCCCTATACAACGACTTGCTCAAGAAAAATGACATTGAACCATTAACAGAGGGCCACAAAAGAGCGGTCGCAATAGAAACTTACGAATTCATTCGCCAAAACGTAATAAACGGAGTGATCACGAACATAGACGCTCCATTCTTTCAGGATGTCGGCGTAACATTCCCGATATACGGAGTCTCAACAATCATTCCGCTAATTCCATTTTTCTCAATCACGATTAATGAAGAAACAAGAATCATAAGAATCGTACACAAAGACACAGAAAAAGTTTCAGACCACGCGTTCAAAGAAGCGCTTAATAAAGAATTGGATGAGCAAAAAACAAGTTATGTATCGGTAGCGGATGAAGGGAAATTCGCACTGGACAAGGACGGAAATCCACGAATCATATTCGACAAAGAAGCCAGATATAAATCCGGAGAATCACTGCATATCAGCGCGATGAACGAAGCGTTCAACGACATCGGACTGGAATTTTCATCTGCAAAACAAGGATTAACACGCGTAGACGTAAAAGGCGCGGAAGACGCGAACCTCAAAGTGCATTTTGACGGAAATTTCGAAAATACATATCTCGTTTACGGCCAAGATAATTTTTATCTCGCAATTCCACAGAATCAAAACTTAATTATCACGAGAAAAGATCTGAAATATGGATTTGAAAACGACGGAGCGGTGAAAGAGATCGAACTTGTAATCAAAACAAGTCCGGTGAGCAATGACGTTGTAAAAGCAGAAAGTCATGGAATGCTCCGCAAAACCGTGGACAGCGACTACTACGAAAGCGGAACGAAAGGGAAAACCGAGCACAACAAAATCCTTTCATACAACCAATATGTGGCGGATAAAATCCACAACAGAATTCAATCGCCGGACGTATACGATTCCGGACAATACAAAGAAGCCGCGGAAGCCATGGAAGACGCAATCGGAGCAAAGGTGGAAAAAGAAACCCCAATCCGAAAAAATTTAGGATCATTGGTCGAAAAATTTTACGGGAAAAGCTCTCAAAAGCACAAAGAAATCAAACATTTACTCACAGAAAAAGGAACCGGCAAAAATTACGATCAAATTTTAGACAAAGTCGACACATTCCTGGAGAAAAACGGTGAAGACAAATTACATCCGCTGGAACGGCTCGTATTTCTAAACAAACTCATCGAAATCACATTCCGGGATGTAACGGACAAGAAACGCGGTAAAGAAAAACTGCGAAGTGAGATCGACGGATTTACAAAGAAAATGCTTGTTCGATTGTTCCAAAACACATCCGAGAAAGCGCACGCCGCAGGAATGGCAAAATTTGTAGCGGAAGCGATGAAAAAGAAAGTGGATCACTTGCACCACGAGCAAGTCACGATCGACCAAGGTACGGTAGGATCGATGTTCCTCTCTATAGTGGGAACACAGGGCGTAACAGGGGTACGAAGAAGTTTAAACTATGAAGGAGACACATACAAACTCCTGGGAGCAATGCGATTCTCCCCTACTTCAAGCGATAAAATGGAGGCGCGAGTGGCAAGAGCGACACTCGAACTCCTGAGCCCGTTAAAAACAAAAGTTTCAGCCCAAGAATTTATAAATCAGCCGCTCGCGCTCAAAGTCGCGAAAGTGGTACCGGTTATATTTTCAAAGGAAGAGACTCTAGCTCTCGCAAGCATATATAAAAACAAAATCCAGAAGCCGAACGAAATTTCGTCTTTGTACAACAGAACATACAAAAAATTCAGAAAACTAGTGACAAAAGTGAGAAGCGCGGAACTTGGAGGCTTCGACTCTCTCCAACTCGGCCCGGAATTTAACAATGCTTTAATAATGATCGATACAAGAGTATTTGGAGGACTATTTGAGAAATGCGAAAACTACACAATGGTCGGACGCGAAACAATTGCGGTCCCGGCGGAAGCAGTCCTAGCCGGAGCTAAAAAAGAAAAAAATGTAAAGATATCTCCACATGCTATCCACCACTCAGACGTACTTGCGGGAATCATCCCCGTCGTATACAGCAAAAGCGCCGGAAGATGCTGCTGCGACCGTGAAGTCAACGTAAACGTGAACACAAACGTTGATGTAAACGTAGACGTCAGCAGTAATTACATGTAAACTAAGACTCCAAGATAATTTCTATTATGCCAGATAAGAAAACAATCTACTTATTCTTTGGTGAAGACAATTTTTCCAGCATTCAAAAGGTAAATCATTGGAAAAAAGAGTTTGAGAAAAAATATGGAAACATCAATGTGGAGACTCTAAATGGGAAAGTCCAAGCAGACGAACTCTCGGGAGCATACGAAACCGCTCCGTTCTTAGCGGAAAAACGCCTAATAGTAGTAGAAAATCTTTTAAGTAAAGGAACAATAGACGAACAAAAGGAAATCGCAGAAAGACTGGAAGATGTTTCAGACACAGCGATTCTTGTATTTCTTGAAGTAGAACAGCCGGACCAGCGCACCTCCCTATTCAAAAAAATCAAAAAGGTCGGAGAAATAACGGAGTTCAAATTCCTCGCGGAAGCCCAGCTCACAGCGTGGGTAATGAACAAAGCCAAAGAAAAAGGTGCAAATGTACCATCACAAATTGCCGCGTATATGGCATCACTTACCGGACCGAATCTTTGGGCGATTACAAACGAACTCGACAAAATTCACATGTACTGCAAGGACAGAGCGGTAACAAAAGAAGATATCGACGAACTTGTACAGCCGTCTCTCACATCTTCAATATTTAAACTCACAGCCTATATATCCCAAAAGGACAGAAAGAGATCTCTAAAAACACTTCACATTCTCGAGGACAGCGGCGAGGAATTAATCCGAATCCTATTCATGATCGTCCGCCACTTCCGCATCCTCCTCCAGGTGAATGACCTAATGAGCAGAGGACATGGGAAAGCCCAAATCTTAAGCAAACTCCGCGAACATCCATACACAATCCAAATAGCAATGGATCAGTGCAAAAACTTCGATATAGGAAAACTCAAAGAAATATACGGAGAGCTTTATAAACTCGACATAGGAATCAAGACGGGAAAGATAAAAAGCTCTGGTGACGAAAAGAAAGAACTCATGTTAGCGATAGAGAAATTTATCGTGGAATGCTGTGGATAGGAAAAAGGACCCACCGGAGAGGTTGTGA
>JAHKBB010000110.1 GCA_018826445.1 Patescibacteria group bacterium
AAATCTTTAGCCCTTAACAATTAATTAAACATCCATTAAACCGAGGACAAGGTGTCCAAAGAAATGGGTACAGACCATGGCGATAAATCTCCTCACGGTATTTCTAAACGCATGGAAGCTGGATTCAAGGCGTTTGATCATGAGTATCTTCATAAACTTGCCCATATTCTGCTGGGCGAGCTCTTCCGGCTGGGTGAGTTCGCCTTTGTAGTAAAGCATTGGCCGGTAGCGAGCGTAGGTGAATTTCTTCGCGAGAAGCTCTATGGTGTGGCTGAAAATTTTATCTTCCTCGTCATTGAGTTCGTAAAATACCGGCTCGGGGTCCATGACTTCCGGGAATTTAAGTTTTTGCTCTTGGAGATCGCGGGCAAAATAGCGCACGATTTCTGATCGGGTTCGGCGCACCATAAGATATTTGAGCACTTTCTCTCGGATTTCATTGGCGTTCTCTTTTACTCCCTGCATGTATTTTTCGTAATCTTTCTGGCGGTCAAGGTTTTTCAGCTTTTTATCAAGCGTCGAAAAGAACTTCTCAAGGTCTGGGAGATTTGGAATGGTGCTTTTTCTCGCTTTTTGGAAAAACTTGAGCTGGCTCAATATGTCTTTGGGCGAGTTGTTATAGGGAGTCGCGGTTACAAGAATGACACGCTTGCCACGGGTAATCTGGGCAAGTTTTTCGTAAGTAACATTGGACTCAGTGCGGAAGCGATGCGCCTCATCAATAAAGACATTATCATATCGTTCCGTGCCTTCTTTAATAAGCCGGTCCATCTGGCCGAGTGACTCGAAGCGGGTTTGCCGCACCTGAAAGTCCTCAAACACATTCGGCCAAGAGCCGGGGTTATTTTTCTCAAGAAGCACCGGCGGCGCCAAGACAAGGTTTTTGCCGTCTAACTGCTGGGCAAGCATCGCCGAGATATATGTTTTTCCAAGTCCAACTACATCGGATATAAAGACACCGCCGTATTCATCAAGTATTTTTTTAGCGTTTAGAACTGCCTGCTCCTGATACTCCAGCTTCTTAAATTCGGTCGGCACATATTTGTAGATAATTTCATCGGTCCGAGTGAGATCATCTTTGAAGTATTCGTATAAGAATTTGAGATAGAGCTCGTAGGGAGAAATGTCGTCATTGAGCCAAGTCCGGGTTTTAATGGACTCGAGATATTTGTCTTTTACATCCACGGCATCTTTCCAGAGTTCGTTAAATTGCTTTTGAGCGAATTCGTAGTCAGCTCTGGTTTTTAGCTCAACATTAAACTCTAGGTTGTCTCGCAACCCAGCTGCGGTGAAATTGCTTGAACCCGTGACAACCCGGCCCACATCGCGATCTCCCTTTTTGAAAGTCATGATGTAGAGTTTGGCGTGGATGTTTTCTGTAGGATAGGCGCGAATCTCCAGTTTGCCCGAGCGAAGCCATTCAATGAATTTGCGAACCCCTTCTTCAACGCTGGGATTGTCTTCGGACTGCTCCATTTCCTCGGCTATATCTTCCTCCAGCTGCTTTTTTACTTCGGCATGAGAAAACTGGAGAAGCGGCTGCTGTTCCTCTTTGGATTTCTGAATAAGCTCAAACACTTCTTTATTCGTGCTAATACCGATAAGGATTCTTATCTTTTCGGTTTTCTCAAGCGACTTATACATCGCGTGAAATCCGCTGGTGTAGAAGTAGCCAACGAGCACATCAAAAAACCGAGTGTCTTTAATAAGCACCCGAAACCTATCCAGCAGGGTCTGGTTCTTTTCGTTTGTTATAAATGTTAGATCGGAATTCATATTCATTTTCATTTTTTATATTTTGCGATGACTTATAACTTCCTGTACCTCGTGCTTCTACCGAGCCCGATGCGCTCGACTTTTTTGAGACGAAGCAATTTGTCCAATGCTTGATTGACGGTCGGCCGGGCAACTTTTGCATTTTTGGCAATTTCGCCCGGCGCAGCTTCATCTACCCCTTGTAAATATTGCCAAATCGAAAGCTGCTTCTTGGAAAGAAGTTTTTCAATGTTTTCTTTGGAGAGTAATTCAACAGCCATTTGTGATTGCTTCAAGAAAATGGTAAAAAAGAAATCCAGCCATGGGATAATGGTTTCTTCGGCGGACAAAAATGTTTTTTGGCTTTGGCGAAGCGCGAGGTAATACTCCGGCTTGTTATCTTCAACCAGTTTCTCGTGCGAAATGTAAGGCATATACAAATACCCCTCTTTGAGCAAAAGAAGATTCGTGAGCACGCGACTAAGCCGGCCATTGCCATCTTGGAATGGATGGATCTGTAAAAACTCAACAAGAAAGTTGCCGACAATCAAAAGTGGATGGTATTTTTTCTCTGCCAATGCTTCTTGTGTCCACTCAACCAACTCCTGCATTTCTTTGGGCGTAAGGTATGCCGGCGTGGTGTCAAAAAGCACACCAACCGATTCACCGGCGGCATTGAGCATGTGCACCTTATTCTCGGTTTTTTTGTAATCGCCTCTGTGCGTCTCGTCTTTGGCGACATGCTTCAAAAGCTCTTTATGAAAATGCTTAATAGCGCCCTCTGAAAACTTGAGAGATTTCCAAGAATCAAATATATTTTCGAGTAGCTCAAAGTATCCTTTCACTTCCTGTTTGTCGCGGTCCGTGAATTTCTGGATATCAATGCCGCGCATCAGTTTCTCTACATCCTCATCAGAAAGACGCGCTCCCTCAATACGAGTTGAAGCCCCGGTTGAAGTAATCAAAACCGACCGTTTGAGACGGCCTAAAACTTGCGGAGAGAGCCGGGCCCCAGCGATCCATTGCCCCTTCATCTCATCAATTTGTGTTATCTTTGACCAAAGCTCTGACGGAATAGACGCGAGCCTCTGGTCAAAACGGTTGTTTTTTGCCATAAATTATCTTATACTTTAACTATATTAGATTATAGTAGATTGCGAAACTGAAGTCAACAAGCAGGAATCGTATATAACGGCTATAGCGGATTGTATCCGAAAGTAGCCGAAATAATGAATATGAGTATGGAAAATACAAACAAAGACCTTATAAGGTTTATCGACGCCATTTTACACGAAATGGAAATTTCGCCGAATCCAGACGAGATCAAGCTTTCAAATCTCAACTTGCCGCTTCCGTCTAACTATAGAAACCTTATCGAACAAAATAAGCTCTTATTAAAGTTAAAAGGAGAAGCTGCGGAAGATTCCGAAATATTAGGGTTTAGGGAGTTGCCCTTATTTTACATTATTAAAAAGCCCAACAGAGAAAAACTTCTTCAGATTCGAAAGCGGCTTGCTGAATTTAAGCAGGCCGACAGCCCGCCATCGGAAGAAAACATCTCCGGGAAACTTTCATTTAATGAACATACCGGCGATATGATATTGGGGGGCAAAACATGTCCTGTGCCGCTTCAGACAAACCAATACTTCCTTTGCAAAAAAATGTTCAGCTTGCCCCTTGGAACGAGAGTAAAAGAAATTGAAATACTCGATCTTATAGATTGGGATAAAGATTCTAAGCGTAGCGTTTACGATGCCATGCGCGCTATTAATCAACGGGCAAGGAAATCTCTGGGTATAGAAATTTTAAGTTGGCGCAATAATCACATCTGGATAAGAGAAATCTTCGCCAAATAATGCGACTCGTGTGAGTCCAAAGTGAATCGCTGGCATATAAGTAGGCTTTAAGAAAGGCCTATTTTTTATGTTGAGCGTTGAGCGCGTAAAAGAATTATTAAACGATCCGAAGCTTTCGGATAAGGAAGTCGAGGAAATCCGCGACGGGTTTTTGATTTTGGCGGAAATTATTTATGACCGCTGGCTTGAGACAATTGAGCAAGCGAAAAATCAAGATGAAAAAGAAAATGGAAAATCAGTTCACAACAAGTGATTTTTATTCGGCAGTTTTTCTCTTAACCGAGAACCACCATCTGATACATATTGATAAAACCGACCCTCGGCGGTTTCGCTTTGTTTTTGCGGACAGCAAAGACAGAGCGAAATTGCTTGAGGGCTTTTTTAATGGCCAGGCAAA
>JAHKBB010000111.1 GCA_018826445.1 Patescibacteria group bacterium
GAAGAAAAGAAGGGGAGAAGAAAAGGAAAGAAAACAAAAGGAGAGGGAGGCAGCTGAAAGGCGGAGGCTGGAAATGGAGCAGGCTGAAAAAGCCAGAATAGAACGATTGAAACAGGAAGATGAAGAAGAAGCAGTAAAAACTTCACGCATTGCACATGTCGGGCAAATTCGTTTTGATGACAATACTAAGTATACGGAGCCTGATGAAAGCAACGATATGAGGAAATCCAGGGAAGAAACAATTGCACCTGTTGGATATTATCTTAATAATGTTGCTTCTAGATTCGAGGTGCAAAATGGACGAGGTGTTTGGAAAAATGATTTGAACTGGAAGCAAGTTCAAGTGCCGGAAGGAACTTTGAAAAGTTTTTCTGGGAAATTTGTTTTGTATAATTTTGAGGGGATTAAAAGTTTATATGTACCGCAAGGTAATAAGGTTGCCTACTTTGTTGCCAAAGGCGGCAAAGTTTCTTTTTATAGGGATCCAAGAACAGGGGTGTATTTAATGAGAGGGTCTGCCAAGAAAATTACTTATTATACTTCGAGAGATGAAAGGCCGGTTCATAGAAAGGCAACTCCTCTCGATACCGAGATAGAAAGTTCTATAGATTTTGACCGACTTGATCCTTACTGGGTGGAATTCATAGCTCGACATAAAAATTTATCTGGTGCTAATAAAAGTAAAGTCCGTGCTGCTGCAAAGGCATGGGGTGAAAGGTTTACTTATGATCCTAATTTTGCTTACGATGTTCAAGTGGAAGGCTCTTCGATTGGAGAGATTTCTGCTGGAATTCTTAATACGGCTCGTGGGATTTGCAATCTTTCGGCAACTGGGTTTGCACTTCTATTAAGGGCTCTTAGAGTTCCTTCCAGGGTTTGTACTGGTTATTGGAAACATCAAGGTGGAGGAGGAGGTTCTCATATGTGGGTTGAGTATTGGGATGGCGAATGTTGGCAGACTGATGAATCTCAAGTCGGGTCTATTTATGAAGATACAAGCGTTAAAATTGCAGTTAAAAAGGGGGTACAGATAGATGGTGTTTCAAAACCAAGATCTAGAAAGACAAAGGAAGCTGATATTTTCGAGACTAGAAGATCTTTTAGAAAGACTATATTATATTTGCTTTTTGCTGCCGCAATGGCCAGTGGTGCTTATAAGTTTGGGCCGATTGTCCTTTCTGAACTCAAGCAAGCTATTCAGAGTCATATGGCTAGTAAGAAGACTTCTGAGGAAGAGAATCGTGCTAGGTTAATTAAATATTGTATCGATAATATCGGGGATGATTTACATAAGATTTTGTGTGTTTCGGAGGATAAATAATTATTTATCCGGCGGGATGTTATAGTAGTCGTATAGAAAAGTGCCCATTTGGCTGAAGATAGGGGCGGCGGTCACGGCTCCCCACTCATTTGAACGCGGGTGGTCGAGTTTGACAAGAACTACGAAACGAGGATTTTCGACGGGGCCGTAGCCGACGAACGAAGTGAGCGTTGTACCCGCGCCTATCAGCGGCTTTCCCCATTTATACGTCTGCGAAGTACCGGTCTTTCCCGCCACATAATGCCTCGCAACCCGAGCCGGCGCGGCCACTCCATGCTCCACGGAACTTATCAGCATGGCCGTAAGCGTGCTGGATGTTTGTTCTGATATGACACGGCGGATTTGTACCGGTTCGTACTTTGTGACTTTTCCGTTTTGATGGCGGATTTCGGAAACTATGTGCGGCTGCATCAGTATTCCGCCGTTTGCGATTGCGCAATATGCGTTCACGAGCTGTATCGGCGAGACCGTGAGACCTTGCCCGAATGCGTGGGTTACAAGTTCGCTTTCCGCCCAGTGCGTGAAGTGTTCTACTCTTCCTCCAAGTTCGTTGTTGAACTCTATGTCCGTTCTTTCTCCAAATCCGAATTTCTTTAGATAGCTGCCAAATAAGGTTCGTCCAATCTTCTTTGCGACGAATGTCATTCCCGTGTTGAGGGATTTTTCCAATACCGTTGTCATGTTCGTCCATCCGAAGTATTCATCCGTTGAATTATGGATTTCAAATTCATCTACTTGTATCGGTCCGCTGTCGAAATATGTCGTGTTTGGGGTTATATCTCCATCATCCAATGCTATTGCCATCGTAACGGACTTAAACACAGATCCCGGTTCATACACCCATCCGACCGCTTTGTTTTGATACGCAAGTGCGCCCGCATCGTTTTTGTATTTTTTATATATTGCTTCTCCGTTCTCCTGAATTTCTTTGAAGATCGTGATTTTATCATCCGTATCCACGTTTTTATACAAGTAATATATTCCGTCCTCTTCGTTGATCGGATAAAGCGTGTCAATTTCCCCCGGTCTTAGATTTACGGTTTCCTTCTCAAATACGTCACCATAACTATTTGGATTGAATGACGGATAGTGCGACATCGCGATTACGGCTCCCGTTTGAGGATTCATTATGAGTATAAGCCCGCTATCCGCGTCTGTTTGTCTTACTCCCCGCTCAATAATTCTATCCGCCTCAAGCTGTACGGACCTATCTATGGTAAGAACGATGTCGTCTCCATCTTCAGCCGGTTTTATTACACTATCGCCAACCGTGATTTGCCGGCCGATAGAATCTTTTTGTGTCTGAAAAATACCCGTTTTCCCTCTCAGCTGCACATTAAATTTACTTTCAATTCCATACTGTCCCATCCCCTCGTGATCCACAAACCCGAGGATATTCGCGCCCAATTCGTTCTCCGGATAAAACCTGTAATACTCTTCCTGCAGTCCAATTCCAAAGAACAACCCTTCCTTGTCTTCTCGCGCCATCTCTTTGATTTGGGTCGAAATCTCCGGTCTCAACTTTTTCTTCAGCACCGTGTATCGATTTTCACTTGTTAGGAGTTTTTCAATCTTTAATTCCGAAATTTCTATGTAGGGGGCAAGCGTTTCCGCAACTTTGCCGGGATCTGTAATTTGCGGCGGATATGCGTACAGATAATTTTCCAGAACTTTTACCCCCTCCAGCTCAAATTTCGCGATTGTTTCCAAAATGTTTGGCGAGAGTTCGGTTGCAAGAAGAATTTTCTGCCTCCGCTTCTGGCTCATTTGGTCTGCGAGATCCTGAATAAAATCCGCGCGCAGCTCTTCCTCGGTTTTCGGCTGAAGAATCTTGTTGATTTCTTCTTCCGGAATGTCCGCGCTAACCTGTTTTTTCATTTCTTTTATCCTTTCTGCATCTTTTTCTCGCGCTTCTTCCAAATCGAACAAAAGCGGCCCGATCTTCGCCGCGATAAGCATTGAATTTTCTATCAAACTTGGGTCCGCGTACAAAAGATCGAGCGTCGTATTCGTAGCGAGTCTGAATTCTTCGTTTGAATGTTGATCTTTGATAATGATTTCGCCGCGCCGCGCAGGCAGCTCCGTAGATCCAAAGTGCGCCTTTGCCGCTATCTCCTGAAAATATCCGTGCTTTAAGATTTGTAAATTGAAAAGCTGTGCGATAATTATCGCTCCGGCTATGACCATAAAGCCGATTAGGACACGAAGTTTGTTTACGGGTTGTTTAAGGCGTACGTACATAGCTCACGTATTCTACCGCTACCGGGGCGGTTTTTCCAGGTCGAGTACTCCGGGCCGGACTAAACTTTGCACGTCCGAACCCGGTATGATAACATCGACGCATGTTTAGAAAAACAACGCTCGCCAACGGCTTGCGCATTATTACCAAGAAACTTGAAAGCACAAAGTCCGTAACGGTTCTTATTCTCGTCGGCGCCGGCTCGCGCTACGAAGACAAAAAGAACAATGGAATTTCGCATTTTCTTGAGCACATGTTTTTCAAGGGCGCGGAGAAGTACAAGAACACGAAGGAAGTTTCCGAGGCAATCGACTCTGTCGGCGGCGACTTCAACGCTTTCACGGGAAAGGAGTACGCTGGGTATTTTGTGAAAGTCGCGTCGACCCATATTGGGCGGGCATTCGATGTTTTGTCAGATATGCTTTGTAATTCAAAGTTTGATTCCGCGGAGATTGACAAGGAACGCAGTGTCATTTTGGAAGAGTTCAATATGTACCAGGATACACCGATGTACCAGATCGGGTGGAAGTTTGAGGAGCTTGTGTATGGCGACCAGCCGCTTGGCTGGGACCAGATTGGGACGAAGGAGCTGATTTCCAATGTGACGCATGATGATTTTGTGAAGTATTTCAAATCGCTTTACGTTCCGGGGAATATGGTTTTGGCTGTGACCGGAAATATTGAGCACAAGGAAGTTGTCGATATGATTGGGAAATATTTTGAGCTTGGAAATGAGAAAAAGGCGTTTGACTTCGAGGCGGCGAAGGAAAATAAGGGAGAAAAACGAATATATTTGAAGAATAAAAAGACCGAACAGGCGCATCTCGCGATCGGATATCCGGCGTACCCGGAGATGCACGAAGATCATTGGGCGCTGAAAGTTTTGTCCGTGATTCTCGGCGGAAATATGAGTTCGCGAATGTTCTTATCCGTGCGGGAAGCTAGAGGATTGGCGTATTACATTCACACGAATACCGATGATTATATGGATACCGGTTTGATTTCGACTACCGCGGGTGTGGATTTGAAGAGAATTGATCTGGCGATCACTGCCATTTTGGAGCAATACGAAAAGATTGCTTTTGAGGATGTTCCGAAAGAGGAGCTCAAAAAAGCCAAGGAATTTATCAAGGGGAAGATGATCCTCAAACTTGAGGACTCGGAGGAATACGCGCACCTGCTTGGGAAATACGAACTTTTGCACGAAAATCCAAAAACACCGGAGGAGATCATGCAGGCTGTCGACAAGGTTACGGTTCCCGACGTGAAGCGTGTCGCGTCCGATCTTTTTGTCCGGGAAAAGGCGCACCTTGCGGTGATTGGGCCGTATGAGGACGAGGACAGGTTTAAGGAATTACTGGGGAAATAGCTTTCAGAAGGACTTCCGGGTTGTTTTTCGGCTCTTTTTTTGGTATAATTCATAGATTGAAATAAATAAAAATAACAAAAATAAAAATGTTGAAACCAATATTTGAACCGTTTGCGCCTGGAAGAGCTGTTTTTGACGCTCCGGGTAGCGCCCCTTCTTCTACACCTGAAGAGGCTCCAGATCCTGAACCGGAAAAGCCAAAGGCTTTACCAAAAACTTCTCAAAAAACTCCGGAAAAGAAGAAAGAAAGTTCGGAAACCACCGCTGAGCTGAGCTCTATGTCTGACGAGGTCGGGAAACCGAAGGTTTTGGAGAGCTGGAAAGAAAAGGGTGTTGGGAATAAGGAGGAGCTTGGAGACCAGGACCAATATGAAAAAATGATTGAGGCCGGGAAGGCAGATCCCGGTTTGTTTGTGCTTGCGATGCTTTTGTCAGATGGGGAGTTGGATAAAGTTAGGGAGAAGTATTATGATTCGACTCTGGGAAAATTCAAGGAACAGGAGATTACAGATGAGCTAGATTATAAAAAAGGTCAAAACGAGTACGGATTTTATTGGAACGGAGAGACCTGGTGCGAGGTAGATGCTTATTACGAGGATTTCGATCGTGGAAGGGATTTTGCTAAAGCATGGCCAGTGATTGTTAATTTCCATGCCGATGCGGGATATAACGAATTGGAAAGTGGAAATGTCTTAAAAATGCAGGATATGATCAAAAAAGTCAGTTCCTACTTTGCCCTGATCGGGGCTGACCTTACCTATACCGACGGCAAAGATGTTGTAGATGCCGGCTTAACTGATCAAAACACTAGAATTTCTACTGCTTCTTCTCAGGTTGTGGATGCTTTGAAAACCAAGAAAGGGTGGACTTCTTTGCGGAATATTGATACTTGGTCAGGTAACAAACAGTTATTTCTGACATCCGAACTTGAAAAATACAGGTATTTCAAGGACGGCGACACCCTCGTCGCGGCCGGCATTGCCGGTTCGGACAAGGCTGGAGAAGTTAGGACTTTGAATGTTTCCGGTGACAAAGTGGATTTAAGGACCGGATGGACGGTTGTTGCCGAGGCTGACAAGGCTTCGTATTTGGAAAAAGCATATGACTCAATGGATAGGAAAGGGAAGATGGCGGCTCATATCAGTGTGTTCAAAAATGCAGAAGAAGGAGCTACCGGTTTTGAATATTTGATGGAAGAAATTGGCAAGGATTTGAACATTGTTGTGCCTGAAATCAATTTAGCCGATAAAACTGCTAGTAGATCTGCCGTTGAGGCGAAAGTCAAAAGTGCATTAGATACAAAATTGAAGGGTGCAGGTATTACCTTAACCGATGCTCAAAAGAATGAAATTGTTAAGAAACGTACAGAGGAAATTTTTGTTGCGTTTGAAGATAAGCTTAAAGCTAAATATCCTGATGCGGACCTCGAGTCCGGCAAGTATCGGGTAACAATGTCTGGAGGCATCGTGACTGACGTGAAGGCTACAGTACTCACTAAGACCAAAGAGGGCGCCGAAAAAGCTCTCGACGCGGCTACTACCGCGTTTGCGGACAAGTGGGCGAATGCTTTTGGAAGCAAAGAAGCGGCGGCTGATTTTTATGATGGATTTAAGGACAAGGGTCCTCTTGCCAAGGCTTTCGCTCCCATTCTCGCGGCTTTCATAGGTCCTCTTATGAAAATGTTTAAGAAAAAAGCGGGCGAATTTACGGAACAATTTGAAAAAACCGCCGGCTCTGTGTCGGGCACTACTAAATCAAAGGAAGTTGCCAATCTGACCGCCGGTATTGAGCCGGGTGAGTCGAAGAAACTTCCGGACAATTACAAATTGACCGGGGATTTTGTACTTGATCGTGACGTGAAGGTTACTGCCATCACGGCTCCGCGAAGTATTTCCGTGAAAGTTGCCGGAATGTTTGGTGGAGAAACCACGACATCTCTTAGTGAAGGCAGAACTGAGAAGCCGTACACATTGAAAAAAGGAACACAACTTCCAAAAGACACGGTCTTGGAAGGTGTCGAAGTATTACCAAAAACAACTTAAATAAAAATCATGAATACAAAGAAAAAAACACAAACACAGCAAACTGATCTGGAGGCGCTGGAAGAGGCGCGCAAAACGGAAGAACACGCGCCGAAGGAGCCTGAAACAGAATTGCAAAAACTTTCGCGGGAGATTGTCGGAACGGTTTCCGGCGGGGCCGAAGTTCATCAGGACCGGCTTTTTGAGATTCAAGACAAGATGAATGCAATGGACGATGAGAAGTTGGATAAACTCAAGGGCGATGTTGAGGCCGGACTTGTGGCTCAATTGGCAATTGGCGAGGGAGTTGACGCGGAAGGCGAGGCTTTTCAGGCGTTTAGGGAAAAGTCCGCGGAGATTGCGTCATACATGATCGACGGGCTTTTGACGGACAGCGATATGGAAGCGCTGCTTTTTAGCCTTCGAAATGAATATGCGATCGCGCGAAGAAGGGCTGAGCTTGAAGCCGGATTTAAAGAATCAGACTCTGTCTTGTCGGAGAAAATCGTCGGTCTTTTAACCGCGATTGGCATATATCCGCTTTTGAGCGAGGATGAGCAGAGAAGTATAAGTAAATATACAGATTCTGAAGATATGAATAGATATGTCCGAAATATTACCGGTAGATACGGAAGTAAAGTTGGGCTGAATGAGGAATATGACTTGGACGATCTCGCGGTTTTAACCATGTATGCTGAGCCGGAAGAGGGCGGCAAGACTATTTTGGATGCCGCTGCAGAAAAAATTCCTTGGGGAGCAGAGGCAAAAACGTTTGCCGAAGTTGTTAAGCACGGAGACAAGGTCAGGGCTTTCAGGGAAGCCAGCGAAGATCTCGGTGTCAGTAAAAAAACTTTGAGACAATTTGCCCATTACACATACGGACAATTACTCGATGAAATGGAGGGGCAAAATTTGGAGGAAGGTATTTATCTTGAAATGAGTATTATCGCGGAAATGGTGGAAATGAACAGGGGTTTAGTTGAGGACTCTCTGGAGAGTGCGATACTGAATATTGATAATCCCGATTTAACCGACGCGGACAAGTTGGCGTTGGTTTCCGAATACAATGTGGACAACATGATGCTTGGAGATATTCTTGCGGTTGTTTATGGAAATGACACCGAGGGAAACTGGCTCGCGCATCCTTTGGCCAGGGGATACGCAATTTATCGGGGAGCTAGATATTGGCGGGGTGATAAATCCCAGAAGGCGTGGACGAATGTTAATTATTTGAAGGGGAAGCTGTTTAGAGAGGGCGCTATGGCGAAAGAGACAAATGACCTTGTTAGCGCGTTTAGAGGTATTAGAAATATTGCGGATCAGAGACAATTTATGCTTGTAGGCAAGGCGGAGGGAGAGGCTTTTCAAAAAATGCAAGCTCAGTTCAAAAGCGTTCAGGATAATATTAATGGGTTTTTGGAAAGGGTTAAAGGTCTCGACCCCAAATCTTTTAGCGCAGATACATTACTTGAAAGAGACCGGCTTTTTAAACAAATGAGCGTTGCCAGTAAAAATGGAACACGTGTTATGTCTGAAGTTGCGTCGAGCACTCTTCAAGCCGGACAGATGATAGAAATGGCGGAAGCCGGTGCTTCCAAAGGAAGTGTGGAGGTTGCAGGTCTTTTGAAAAAAATGAAACGTCCGGAGATCGGCAGGCACTATATTAAGACTCGTCTGGGTCTTGATGCGGTTCCGGAGGTTTTAACTTCCGCTCAAATAGGAAAGTTGAGGTATGGATACATGGATGATCTGGCCCGCGTTAAAGGCACAACAGAGATGCTTAACGAGGGAATGGAGGCTTATACGAAGGAGCTTTGGAAGGGTTCGAAGAAAGTTTCCAGAGTTGCCAGAAAAGTTGGAAAGGGGACTGTAAAGGGTGTTGAAAACGTGAAAGATTATGTGACTGTGACCGGTAGGGTCAAAAGACTTGCTCCTAGAGTGATTTTACTTGGAAGTATTGTCGGCAGTGAAGTATATGCCGCCGCCACCGGAAAAGTCGGATGGGATGAGGCCGGATGGGATCTCGCGGAGGCCGGAATGGGAATGGTCCCGATTTTGGGTACCGGACTTGATTTTAAAACATTTGCGACGGGGAAAACATTGTCCGGAAGAAAGCTTGGATGGGATTGTGAAAGATGGTCATATCTCCTATTTGGTGTGGTCGGGGGCGCGTTTGATGTTCTTTTGCTTGCCGGGGGACTTGGAGCGGGTTTGCGTGTTGGAGTAATGGGCGGAAGAGGGGTTTTGAAGGCCGGAAAGGGCGTTCGTACTGCGACCAAATTTGGATCCCTGCCATTTAGAGCGGGACAGAAGATTAACAATGCGGTATTTGCTCTTCGAAAAGGGGGAGGAAGACTGACTCGATATAGAAAACTTGATGAGATGGAGAATGCCTTGGAATACGCGGATTTAATGAAGAGCAGAGGCAAGGCGGAGAAACTGGCCGGAAAGATGACAAGACAATCGGGAAGAGAGGCTCGCAGAGCTAACAAGGCGGCTTCGAAAGCGGCCAGAAGGCATCGAAAAGAAACAGGTGAGTGGGTTGAACCCGATAAAATTGAGGGAACACATCATCAGTGGGAAGGTTTGTTTGGGGAAAAACCTAAACACGACAGACTTGGTTATTTGACTGACTTAAAAGAAGGTGGAGCGCTGCCGGCTTCTTACGCTTCCCCCGGTAGGCTTAGCAGGATGACCGGCTGGCAGCATGTAAGAAAGGGAAAAGTTAGGCTTGAGAAAAAATTTCATCGGTGGCTTGGAATTGACGAAGCTGATATTGCTAAAACGAAAGTCCTGGATGATGAAATTGTTGTTTCCAGAAAACGACTTTTTAAAGCACAGGGGGAATTGGATGTAAAGACAGCAGCTAAAGGGGAAAGAACTGTTATTGAGAATGCCGAGGCGCTTGTGGAAAAAGCGAAAACGGATATTCATTACGCACGCGCCCAAAAGTTTGTACATGAAGCTGAACGTGAGATGCGAAGAATCCAAGCCGTTCAAAAATATCGCCATCTCGACATGGTTACAAATTATGTTATTAAAGGAGGAATTGTTGCCGGGGGAATGGCTGCCTTGCTGCAGGTTGGTACGGGAGGACATGCGGAGGAAGTTTTGGATGCGGCCGCGTCCGTGGGCAAAGCGGGTACAGATGTCGCCGGTTGGGCGGCGGGAGAAGTTATGGAAGATCGCAGCTATGCACCTCCAATTCAGAAAGCCATTGCCGCCAGAATTGAGATGAATAGAAAGGCGGGCAAGATCGAAGAAATGCTGTATGAGGCTGAAGAAAACGGGCAAAACCCCATGGATGTTTGGAGGGATCTTTTGTTTGTGAAAAATGATCAGCACGCTTGGCAGATAGCCAGAGATGAAGGCATACTCCAGCAACTTACTGAAATGTATGGCGGTCAAGTTGCCGCAGGCGATGTCGCGTGGGGGGATTCCGGGCAGAAGATTAAGGAATCAGTTGCATAAAACAAATTATTAACAATAAAAATTATGAATAAAAAAGCACGAAAGAATCTGGCAAAGAAAGTTCTTCGTTTTATGTTCTTCAGGGCTGTGGAGATTACCATTCTGTCGTTTCTGGCAATGTTTATCATGAGCAGATTTGACGGATGGCATGAGTGGGCTCTTCTTGGCGTCTCCGTCTTTATGTATTTGTTTTACCTCATCGGGACGCAGGTGGACGATTACAGGGCAAGGCATAGATATGACGACGTTAAGGTTTAGCACTTGAATAAGGTTAATTAGCGCGCTACAATTCGTGTGCTTCTTGCAATTAACCCTATTTATCATGGCAATTGAATTTGACGGATTGAAAGAGAAAACTTTGGTTCTTGTGAAGCCGGATGCGATTCAGCGCGGGCTTATTGGAAAGATAGTGGATCGTTTTGAGACGAAAGGCTTGAAACTTGTTGGCGTGAAGATGATGGCGTTGGATGAGGCGCTTTTGAGGGAGCATTACGCGCATCTCGCGGACAAGCCGTTCTTTACGAGTCTGGCGAAGTTTATGCAGGGGAGTCCTGTTATCGCGATGTGCTGGGAGGGGCTTGAGGTGGTCAACGCCGTGAGGCTTCTCTGCGGGATTACCAAGGCGCGCGAGGCCGAAGCCGGGTCGATTCGCGGGGATTACGCGATGAGTGTTTCTTGTAATGTCGTGCACGCGTCGGATAATGTTGGGAATGCGAAGAGAGAGGTTTCGCGGTTCTTTAAAGAGGACGAGCTCCATGATTACGCAAAGAGCGAATACAATCACGTTTATGCTGAGGACGAGCGTTAAATATAAAAAGCAGCCGCTGACTTACCGTGCGATTGATCTGTACAGGAGAGTGAGAGGCGAAAATTCGTGTTTGATGAATACGAATCATGGAAGGTATACGATTATCGGGTATCAGCCTTTCATGATTTTTGAAAGCGGCTCTTTAAAGGTTTTGAAAGCAATTCAAGACAGTGTGAAAATTTTGAATTTGAAGAAACTTCCGAAAGATTTCCCGCCATTCAAGGGCGGGGCCATTGGTTATCTTTCGTACGATCTTGGACTTCATTTATATGGGATTAAGTCGAAGGTGAAGGATGACATTGGCACACCGGGTATTTATTTCGCTTATTACGACAAAGTTATCGTTATTGATAATAAAAAGAAGCAGATGTGGTTTATTGCGTTTTCGGATAAGCTTTTGAAAGAGATTGAAAAGGATTTGAAAACTAGTCTTAATTTCAAAAAGGAATATTCGGCCGGCAATTTGCCAAAGAAACCGAAGTCGAATTTAACTTTGAAGCAGTACAAAGGGAAGATCTTGGAAATTAAGGATAAATTGCGTGAAGGCGAGACGTATCAGGTTAATTTTTCCCAGAGATTTTCGTGTTCGTACGGCAAAGATCCGTTTGAACTTTATGAAAAGCTGTATAAAATCAACCCATCTCCGTATTCGTGTTTCATCGATGGTGAATTGAGTGTCATTAGTTGTTCGCCGGAACGACTTTTCGCGATTAATGGCGGCAAAATCAATGTCCGCCCGATCAAAGGGACGGTTCCGCGCGGGAAAAATGCGGCGGAAGACAAGAAAATGATCGCGAAACTCAAGGCGTCGCTTAAGGACGATGCGGAACTTTCGATGATTGTGGATTTGTATCGCAACGACATCGGGAAAGTGTGCAAAGCCGGAACCGTGAAGGTCAAGAAACATCGAAGAATCGAAAAATATTCCCATGTTATCCACACCGTTTCTATTGTTGAGGGCGAGCTTAGAAAAAACGCGGGCATAGACGAGATTATCGAAGCTATGTTTCCGGGTGGTTCCGTCACAGGGTGTCCAAAGAAACGGACAATGGAGATTATAAATAGGCTGGAAGATTACGCTCGCGGGCTTTATTGCGGTTCTGCCGGCTACATTTCGTTTGATGGGAATAGCGACTTTAATATTTTGATTCGAACTTTTGCTTATAGGGACGGAAACCTGTATTTTCACGGCGGCGGCGGAATTGTTACGGACAGTGATGCGGACAGCGAATACAAAGAAACGCTCGATAAAGTAGAGGCATTAATGAGAAGTTTATGAAAGTTTTACTAAATGGAAAATTTGTTGCCGCAAAGGATGCGAAAATATCGGTTTTTGATGCCGGTTTTACCTCCGGTTATGGAATTTATGAAACTTTGCGTGCGGAGGATGGGGAAATCGCACATTTGAATGATCACATTGAGCGGCTTTTTCGTTCGGCTAAGTTTGTAGATTTGAAGTTGCCGTGGACGAAGACAAAATTGAAGAAGTGGACGCGGGAAACTTTGAAAAAGAACAGATTGAAGGATGCTCGGCTTAGAATTACCGTGAGTTTTGGATCTGACCCCAATTATTCCAGTAAAGAAAGTGGTCCGACTCTCGTGATTTTTGCGGTTTCTAACCTGAGAAACCCCAAACGTTTGGGGTTTTCCGCCGTGACTTGTGAAATGGAGCGTGTTTTGCCGGAGGCAAAGACGACCGCATTGCTTCCGCAGTATTTGGCACGTCAATTTATGTCAAAAATGAAAGCGGACGAAGTTTTCCTTGTGAATCGAAGGGATGAAATTACCGAGGGGTCCGTGACAAATGTATTTTTTGTGCGCGGGGGGAATTTAATAACTCCGAAGGACGGAATTTTGAAAGGAACTGCCCGCGCGGAGGTTATTGAAACTGCGAACAAATTAAGAATCAAAGTAGTTGAACGCGCGGTTAAGCTTCAGGAGCTCAAAAATTTCAATGAATGTTTTGTGACGAACGCGCCGAAGGGTGTTGTGCCGGTTTTGCGCATTGATAAGGTGAAAATAAGTGATAAAATAGGTCCGCTTACGAAGCTAATTTTAGAAAAATGTTCGTTAGGGAAGTTGTAAATTTAGACCAAGCTCAAGAAATTTTGAAGCAAATTGGAGTTGATTCGGCGGGAGCCGCTCTGATGTCAAAAAAAATGATTGCGCGCACTGTTCAAATTTCAAATTTAGACA
>JAHKBB010000112.1 GCA_018826445.1 Patescibacteria group bacterium
CTTTTTCTTCCTCTTTAGGCTCTTCAACTACCGGCTTTTTAATTTTTTTTGGTTGTGGAGTTTTTCTTTCCTTTGGCCTTCCCTTTTCCTTTTCCTCTTCCTCTTTCTTCTTCTTTTCTTCCGCCTCGGCCACTACAGCTTCTTCTTCGTATTGCTTCAAAGTTTTAACCCGATAATGAGCATCAAGCTTGATAATGAGGCTTCGAAGAGCGTGCTTTTCAAGCTTCATGTGCTTAACAAGCTTCTTAATCTTGCTTGGATCGAGAGTGAAGTTCAAAACGTAATAATATCCCTCCTTGTTCCCCCGCAGCTTGTACGCGAGATCTCTTGCACCCCAATCATCTTCGTGAGTAACTTCCCCTCCTGAGGAAACGATGAGGTCTTTAATTTCTTGCACTTTTTTCGCGGTTTCCTCAGCTCCCAAGTTGGGATCGAGGATGACCATTGTTTCGTATTTGTTTTGCTCCTCCATTTCGGAGGGTTTTTCCTTTGTCATATTCCTTTGGGTTAGGATTAATGTCCTAAGCTTTCTCTATTAATTCAGAGAGAGCAGGTTGTACGCGAGTGAATTTACCAGCATTTGCATTTTTTTGCAAACCTTTTTACACCATTTTTGAGCTTTTCGTCAATCAATTTGTGTGTGTTGTCCTTTTTCGGTTTTCGAGACTGAATTTTGGCTTTCTCAAGCCGTTCTCCTGGAATTTTCACCAAACATATCTTCACAACCCTTTCTGTGGAAAGTCAACCCCCTTTCGTTGCTTGGGGTTGTCTTAAACCTATAGACTTATATGATGTACCACGGTCTTTTCCTGGATCATTTGCTTTGATTTATATTGAAAAATTTGCTAGTTTCAAAGTTGAGATATAGGTGATCAAAAAAGACAGGACGGTATACACGTCTAATATTAATTTTGAGGCCATAGATCAGACGTACAAAATACAGGTTAATAAGTTAGCTCGAAAAGAGCGGCACTCTCGTGTCTTTGATAGGACGTCTCTGTATAAATCAAAGGTATTCAAGGCTGTTTCATCGGCACAAAGGTCTATTTCCAGCGTAGGGAGGCTGGTGTTTAGAAACAGGGCTTTTACTATGATCGAGGCCTTTCTGGACAGGCTTCCCACGAGTACGACCAGAAGACTCATGAGACGAATTGCTATTTACTCCGTTGCCCTTCTGGTTTTGACCTCTGTTTCCCCTTATGGCGCCGTGACCGGCGCTTCTTATACCGCAGTTGATAATTACTATAGTGGAGAGCTTTATTTAGTGGCTGATCAGGAGGGTTATCTTACAAAATCGAATCCCCAAACTCTGGATGGAGATAGGGGGACGATGACGGATCGTGTTGTTCACACCGTTGCTTCCGGAGAAACTGTTTCAGAGATTGCTACGAAATATGGCCTAAAGTCCGAGACGCTTCTTTGGGAAAATAATATTTACAATCCAAATTCAATAAAGATAGGTCAGAAACTTGTGGTTCCGCCGGTTAATGGAATTGGTCACAAGGTAAAGAGCGGAGATACATTGGACAAACTTGCGAAGAAATACAGCGTGGACAAAGAAGATATTGTCAAGCAGAACCAGATTGAGGGAGAACTGCTTGCCATCGGAACAGAAGTATTCATCCCCGGCGGAAAGGCCATTGACTCTCCTTACTATGATACTCGTTCGCTTCCTTCGCGTACCGGCACGCCTTCCAGATATGTCGGAAATGCGAACCTTCCGGGATCCAGCGCTTCACCCGTTATAGGAAAGCCTATGATCTTTCCCACTCGTGGAAAGGTTACTCAAGGGTGGAGGTGGGGACACTATGCCTTTGATATCGCTGATACCAGTAAGCCTCCTGTCTGGTCGGCTATGGGTGGAACTGTCGAGAGCGCCGAATCCGGATGGAGTGGCGGCTATGGAAACCACGTGGTTGTCGATCACGGAAATGGGCTAAAGACGCTTTATGCTCACCTCGAATATTACACTGTTCAGCCGGGACAAACTGTTTCACAAGGACAAGTTATCGGGAAAATGGGACGTACCGGTCGTGTTTATGGTGTCACGGGAATCCACCTTCACTTCGAAGTTATTGAAAACGGTGTAAAGCAATATCCGGGTAATTACTGGTAGAAGAAAGTTTAATATTACTCCGCTAACAGCGCGAACCCTCTTGTCGTTTCACTGTTAAGAAAGTCCATAGTAACAACGTACAACTTGGTCAATGTAATGCTTTGGGTTTTCTGCGTCGGCATGTTTTCTGATTTTCCATTTTTCCGGCGCAAGGTTCTCATTCCCTATCAAGCCGTGATGAGCTATTTGTTCATGGGCTTTGCAGAGCGGAATGATTTTGTCCGGATCGTGTTTTTGGTACAGCGCGAATCTTTCGGTGTGGTGAAGAATTTTGTACGGCCTCTTGCAGCCCGGGAAGGCGCAGGTTTTGCCGGTTTGAGCAGTGATGTGATGCTTAATTTTTGCCGGAATGTAACGCGAATTTGTTTCTATTGGAATTGGTTTTGGTTCTCTTGGTTCGAGCAGCTTTTTCATCAATGTGTTCCAGTCGCCTTGGCCTTTCAGTTTTTCGAGTTTGTCCGCTATTTCGGGGTCAAGATCCATGGAAATTGACACTTTTTCCGCCGCCGCAGCGGGAGCAGAAGGATCTTTGACAGGTTCGGATTTCGTCCTAGGACGAGACAGACCACGAAATTCTTGTATGTAAACCTCTAAAGTATTTTTACTCATTTCCCGTGCTTTTTCAGCCCAAAAGCCAGCTGTTTCCTGAGTTGCGATAGTGACGATGGGACGCACAGCCCCAATCCCTTTTTCCTCAACCACTTTTCTCAAGGCCGGTTTATCTTCAATCTTTCTTAAAATGCGTAATGCATCATCTACTGTGTTGTGACTCATTCCGGCCAATTTCGCCGCGTACTCATAGATACTCGAAAATCCTTTCTTTTTCCATACACGATGACGCTCGATTTCAGGCAGTAAAAGAACGCATTTTCGCGTCCATTTTTTGGCGTTCGCGCCGTATTCGATGAACTGTTTGTGAAGTGAATTTTCTTTAAATTTTTCTTTGTTTCTCATGGCCAGAGAATAGCACAAAAACAACCCGATTAACAGGTTGAAATTGAAAATTGACTCGACAAAACGTCATGGTGAGTGCCTACTCACCTTTGCCGTGCCAAGATCGTCATCAAATCCTGCAAGCCATGCCGATTTCACTCACCTTTGCCGTGTCAAGATCGTCATCAAATCCTGCAAACCGTGCCGATTTCACTCA
>JAHKBB010000010.1 GCA_018826445.1 Patescibacteria group bacterium
AAGGCGGATTTAGAATTGTTGAAAACTTGAAATTTGACGAAAAAAAAAGGTCATTTAAGGGAGTAGTCGCGGACAAAGACGGCCAACAGCTGCGGGTTGAAGCTAGTGGTCACGGAGAAGGGTTAAAGTTTCAATTCACGTTTCTTTCATCCGACCTGGCGGGTAAAAACTTTTCAATGCAAGCGCCGGAACTCGTCGGTGAGGGAACAGAAGCTATAACGGGAGCGGCTGTAGAAGCGGCCGCGAAAGCAAGCGCAAGGCAAATATTTGCAAAACACGCGGCACAACTCGGCGGACTGGGACTCGCGCGGGAAGAATTGGAGAAAATGGAAGCGGAACAACTCGCGCAAAGAGCAATACTTCCGGACAAACTGAAACTCGGGATAAATGTTAAGACGGGGGTTCCAAAAGAGAAGGTCGCTCAGGGAACGGGACCGGAAAGACCCGGACAAATGGAAATGGTAGATGTTCCGGAGGATACAAAATTAAGAGAAGCGCCAAAATTTACCAGAAAGAAAAAAGCTCCGGCAAAAGCACGAGGACAAGCGCAAGCGCCGGATCAGGAACAAACCCAACGCGAAGCACAGCAACGGGCTATGGAACAAAAACAAAGAGCAATTGAACAGGGGCTTGCGCAGCAAACAGAAACGCAGAGAAGGCAGGAAGCGCGGAAAAAGAAGCCAAGCATGGCAAAACGCGCAGTGAAAATCGCGGTGGGCGGAAGCCTTGCGACGGGAGGACTCATCGGTTACATAACACTACTCTCATAACAATGCTCAAAGAAAAAATAAAAAGAAGGTTTAAGAGGCTTTTGATCGCGGGATTGGTTCTCGTGTGTTTGAGCGGGGCATTTTCAAGTGTTGCGGCGGGTATTGAAAACGCAATAAATTCAAACGAGCAAGTTGCCGGCCAAAGCATAGAAGTAGAGCAAAGTGATTATTCGCTTGTTAGAACCGCATACGCACAAGCAGCCGATAAGAAGAGCGACGTTCAAAAAGAAATAATTGAGAAATTGGTTGCGGTAATCTCATATCTTCTTGCCGCTTTAAACAGAATATTCTGGCCGATTATCCTCTTTATGGGAGGACTTATGGACAACAGTCTGCTTTTTGGAGGCGGCATGGAAGAAAAAGCGCTTTCGATATGGAGAAATATACGCGATTTGGTGAATATAGTATTTGTGGTGATACTTCTCGCAATCGCACTCATGAACGTAATTGGCGTTGGAGGAGAAAATTATCAACTTAAAACAATTCTGCCAAAATTCATCATAGGTCTTATCGCCGTGAATTTTTCATTCCTGGCGATGAAGGTGGTGCTGGACGCGACGACGGTCGCGACAGCGGCCATGTTTTCACTTCCGGCGCAAATGAATGTAACACCGGCGAAAGCGGATGACACGGAACAAAACGAAAAACTTATGAGAGGCATGTGTAAAGGGATATGCGGAACGGATCTGTCCGCCTGCGAGTCCTATGATACAAAAAAAGATCCAAAACTCGCGCCAATGTGTTACACGAAAAAGAAAGGTGAAAAATGTTTTGAAGTAAGTATAGCAGGAAAACCCGCCCAAGAATTGGACGATAAAATTTGGGGAGACGAACTTTGCGCAAGTCAGAAAATCGCGGATACGTTCACGCATTTTAATGGAAATAACGCCTCGGTTGTACTTGCGGTACGCATGATGAATATGGCGGACTTGGATAGCATAACAGACGTGGTGAAAAAGCTGTCAAACCCGGCGAACATATGGAGCGGACTCACGGTTGGACTTATATTCTCGCTAATCATGTATATAGTATACGGAACGGGATTCGTGGTTCTCTTTATACTGCTCATAACACGTCTGGTGGTGCTTTGGCTGGCACTCATATTGTCGCCAATAATCGTATTAAAATATGTAGTCCCCCAGGTATTTGAAAAACTGAGCGGATCCATAGACATAGAAAAACAATTCGTTCAAGCGGCCATCGCGCCAATAATCATAGGATTTACAATGTCTGTCGGATTTATCATGATGGATCAATTTCAAGGGCTTCCCGACTCAAAGATGACGGGAGCGGAACTGCTTGGACAAGGACTTGCGACACCGGGTATTTCAACAATACATGAACTCATAATGGCCGCCGCGACAATCGCATTTGTCTGGGCGGGTATAACAGGCGCGACAAAAGACTCAATCGCGTCAGCTCTCACAGACAAAATCACCGGCGCAGTGGCGGGAGCAGGCAGCTGGCTGGCATTCGCTCCATTCAAATATACAGGATTTATACCTGTCGGCAAGAGAGAGCCTGGTAAATCTCAAGAAAAAATTAGCGGTCAAGACGCTCTGGACGCATTGAAGGCATTGCCACAACATTTTGAAGATAAGAGGAGAGAAAAACTCAAAGGACTTATTCCGTGGATGGGAACCTCCGGGGAAGATTTGTCACGAGGGCTGAGAAACGGAACCAAAACCGCAGACCAAGTTGTTGTTGATTTGAAAAACAAACCAATAGACCAACTACGAACAACATTTAATGAGTTACAAAACAAAGCCAAAAGAGGCGAGTTGTCAGATAAAAAATTACAAAGTGCTATAATTGATGCGAGCAATAGTCCTGACGACAAAAAACTTGGAGAGATACAAAAACTTATCGATAAATCAACAACAACAACCGCAACGCCTGCCGGCGGGGAAAAACCTGCAACAGATGCACCTTCGACAAGGAAGAGTGACACACTTACAGTCACAGCCGCAGTTTCAGATGGATTAGATCCTGAGTCTGACGTAGGAAAACTTCGTACAGCATTAATAGCAGCAAAAGATGACGACACAGCTATTGAAAACGCTTTCAAGAATAATCCAAAAGGAGTTGAACAAGCCAAAAAATTAAAAGAGACATCGGGAGTTGTAGGACAAGCGATCGACGGGGATAATGCAGCTACATTAAAGAGTAGATTTGACGTACTAATAGAAGCAGGGGCAGGTGAGAAAGAAGCCCAAAAGCAATTGGTGAAAGAAATCGGTGACACGGGTAAAGAGCCTGGTCTAAAATTTAAAAAAGATGCAGAAAAGGCAGGATATATCCCAACGCCAAAAACATCAGAAACGCCCCAAGAATAACACAACCTAAATGCACACAAATCCGCACAATAAAGATCCGCGAACACACCTCTTTCAGAGCGGTCTTTATGTGTATGCGGATGATTCGGGCGGGAAAGGCGCGAAGATTGTCGAAGCTGAAACGCCGCAGGAAAAATTGAAAGAAGAACAAATAAATATGGAGGGGGTGCGAAAAGAGCTGGAATCAAGGAAAGGAGATCTGCCGGATGACGTGTATAAAAAGGCCATGGACATTCTTTCGTCCGGAAGCAATTCGGAAAAACAATTGGTAAAAAGAATGCTTTCGGGGTTGATAACTCCGCAGAGGTTTAGGCTTCTCAGAAAATTCCTCTTCTATTCGGAAGGGGATGAAGAAACGAAAAAGTTCACAAAAGAACTTGCTGAGAGGGAGATCGCGGGGAACATTGACACAAAAGGATTCGAACTTGCGATAAGCGCGTTGAACAGAGGGAATCCGGAGGATTACGAGCTTGTAAAAGACCTTCTGAGAGAGAAGATAACCGTCTCAACATTCAAGAGGAAACTTAAAGGCAAAAACAAACTCAAAGAAAAAACGATTGAAGCGCAGGAAGCGGAGAAGGAGGCGAGAACGGACGAGATGTCGCCGGAAGACACGCAAATAAAAACGGGAGACGCGAATCTGATCAAAAGAATAACGGGAGCTGTTACCAACCTTGGACGAATGTCTCCGAACATGGTCGGGGAAACTGTGGAGTTTCGAAATTATTCCAAGATATTGATCGAATCATACAGACAATTCACCGAACATTATGACAGTCTCGGTCCTGTCTTTGACCAAATGGTTGGAGATAACGCGACTTGGAAAGAAGAGCTGTATGACGGGCTTTTCGGGATATTCCCGACCGTTATTGTGCAGGGGGAAGCGCCGGTGACAAGGGATCAAGTGGAAAAAGTTTTGAGGTCTTTTGAGACCGGTAAAAATAGGAAGCTAAAAGTACCGGAACATATAGATGTGATTTTCGACACAATGAAAAAGTTGCAGGAAATGAGACTGAAAATCCAGGAATACGAGGTGAAAATCGCGCAAATATTAAGGGAAATTGAAAATAGAGTTGGGAAACAGGCGCTGGAAGAAAGTGTTATTGAAAATGCGGGGAACTGGATTGGGTTCCCTTTGAAAGAAGGACAAAAAATCCGATATAAAACAAAAACACGCACCGGGGAAGGAGAAGAAGAGGCGGAAATTATTAATGTCAAACTATCAACACCCGCAAAAGACTCGGAAGGAAACATTCTTCCGGGGACAGGAACCGTAATGATCACGGTCGGCGGAGTTGGCGAATTTACGGAAAATCAATTCCGAAAATGGGTTGATGCGACAGACGCATGCCCGGTTGTGAAAAATGTTAGAGAACTTGAGGAAATTACCGGAATAATCGACTTTGGGGTAAAACCGGAGGCCGGAACCGAGCTTGCATACGACAAATTAACGGGTAGAGATGAGAATGACGACGTGACGAGAGAAGAACGCATAGTAGCGATCACAAACATTACAGACGAATATGTCGAACTGGATACGGAAGTGACGGTATTGAGAATGGAAGAAGCCCCACGCATGGTATACAGGGGAGAATTAACAGAGGATCGTAGGAAAAAGAAACTAACACTCGGGGAATTTGCCAAGTGGATAAGAAGGCGTGATGCGGTTCCAAACCCAAAAGATCAAGCTACAATGCGAAAGATGGGAGAGGCGCTTCAAGCCGCAAGGAAAACAAGATACGCCGCCAGCATGGATCCTTCATACAATCCCGTTATTTCATTGGAGCGTGGTAGCGTTTTATACACAAATACCCCATTCAAAGGGCCCGGAAGCGGAAAAATAACTGTCGGCGATATTGCAAACGACAGGGTCGTACTAAACGGAGATCCACACACATTCGCGCAGGCGATGAGAACTGCGAGGAAAAGAGAACTTGAATCATATCAGCCTTTTGAAGGAGACGAGGAATCAAATCCCGCGGGAGTCGCTCAAGCGCAAACTCAAGAAAAACAGGCGGTAATACAGCAAATGCAAAAGGATTTTGCGGCGCAAGAGGACGAAGAAGGAAGTAGTTTTGTGGAAGGCGCGGACGCTCCGACCGCACACAAAAATATTCAGCATTGGGGGCAAGACATTCCGGGAGTCAGAATCCCTCCGGGATCGGCAGTTGATGGACTGGAGGGAGGAGCGCGCAGACCATCTCAATCATACATGCGCGATCTTTGGAAAACTACGAGTTTTCTATCACTGCAGGACCTTTGGGAACTTGGCAAGGCGGCATACGAATATCATGTCCGAAGATGGACCAGAAAAGTAAAGGAAAGCTTTGCGAAAATCGGCCGCCATCTTCCATACGTTGGTGTGGAAATGGACAGAATTCGTCAAGCATCAGAAACAGAGGAAGTTAATCAATTTAAGGAGGCAATGGACAACTGGGGTGTTTGGCAGATTGAAGAAACCATGTGGTACACAAAGAATCGAGACCAGCTCAAGGCTTGCATGATTACACTGGCGGCGAAAGGTCAGCTAAGGTGGGAAGAGATTAGATTGTGGCGGGCGGTAAACAGATTCGTTCACTCAAGTAAATATATTCCAATCCCATCATCAGGGGACTTTACAGAGCGAGATAAAAATGGAATGACAGGTTTGGACTACATACAGCCGGCAATTGATTCCCTTTGGGGGGAAGGACAATGGAGTGAATGGTTCAACCAAAACAACAATACATTTGAGCAGAACAAAAAAGCCTTCCATCACAAAGGCGACCAGCTCGAAGGCGATCCGAAAAACATTGGAGGTGTTACATATGAACTTGGGAAACTGCTTCGAAAACACAAAGAAGGTGAATATGTTGATCCACAGGAATACGAAGGTCTTATTGACTTTATCATCCACAAAGGAAAATCTTCCGCGGAGGCAAAGATTTACTACATTATTGAGGGTGTGGCCGCGAAGAATACTAGAGGACAAACAATCCTTCCGTGGGATCGTGTGGGTAATTTGGATGGTGAATACCTGAACAGACTGCCGATGCTGGACTACCTCACGGACAAGGCGAGCCAAAAACCATATCAAGAATCAAAACGTCCATGGAAACGCGCGGACTTCGAAAAACTTATTGCCTATTGGGACGGAGGTGTGGGTAGAATTCCGGATACCACAAGAAAAACCGGGAATCCGCCAAAGAAAGCGATTGACTTCCTATGGGGTGAAGTGCTTCGTTTGCCATGGGTGCAGGCCAGAACAAACAAGGGTCTTCGAAACGCGGAACAAATCGATCACGACGATTCTCACGTAATTGTGCCGTTAGCCAGTGAAAAACTGGTACAGCAGATATGCAGTGGTCCATCCGGGAACAAGAAATACTTCACAGAAGAAGGTATCACAAACGCATATCCGGGATACAACAGATTCATTAAAACCTGCGCGAAGTTGGATGACTTCCCGAAAGTAATGGCGACAATAAAGTCATTTGTCATATTTGATTCCATTCTTTCGGACAGATACCTCAAAAGGGACGAAGATAGATACATGAGGCTTTCAAAAGCCAACTACTACAGACGATCGGTGGTAGATACCATGTACACAATCGATCATCAAAAGCAGTTGCACAAAATGATCAGGAATATAGGGAAAGCGTTTGATTGGGATGTTTCACTGATGTTTGAAGATACGAAAAATATCAGGACAGACAAAGCTCAGGCGGAAAAACAAAATCAAGTAGAGGATTTTATCAAAAGATTCGGGTCGGAACTTGAAGCAAAAACAAAAACCGACGAGGGTAAAAAGAAATTAATTCAGGCGGTAAAAGATACACAGCTTACGGGTATGTACTATGATCTCGCGGATACGACGGAAGCGCAAGATGCGGCCGTAAATAAAAGACGCGCGATGTTCGACAAGGAAGCCGCAAACTATGGTGTGTTTGCCGGACAGCTTTAAACTTCAACTTCCTTCAATACTTTCTTTTTGAAAGCGTCAACCTTCATGACCTCCTGCTTTTTTGTAGCGTAATCACGCACCGCGACCGTACCTTCCTTTACTTCTTTTTCGCCAACCACAAGCATATAAGGTATTTTCGCCATTTCCGCGTTGCGGATTTTCTTGCCGAGAGTATCAGACGAATAATCAACTTCCACTCGGAGACCCGCCTCTTTGAGCTCTTCACACACCTTCTCGGAATATTTCAAAAACTGATCAGAAACAGGGAGGATTCGAGCCTGTGCCGGCGCGAGCCAAGCCGGGAATGCGCCCGCGTAATGTTCGATAAGAACGCCGATAAACCTTTCGAGAGAACCAAGCAAGGCGCGATGAATCATAAAAGGAGTGTGTTCTTTCCCATCCTCACCTATATATTTCATGCCAAAACGTGTCGGAAGGTTGAAATCAAACTGAATTGTGGAAAGCTGCCACTTTCGCCCCAAACTGTCCGCAACTTTTACATCGATCTTCGGTCCATAGAACACGGCTCCGCCAATGTCGTACTCATAATCCTTGAATCCGGATTCGTGAAGAACTTCTTTGAGCGTTTTTTCGGCCATCTTCCAATCCTTGGCTTCGCCGATAAACTTTTCCGAATTTTCAGGGTCGCGAACACTTACATTCATTTCAAAATCCTCAAATCCAAAAGTTTTCAATATATATAGAGTGAGATTCAAAGCGCGCGAAAGCTCGTCCTTCAACTGCCCGGGAGTACAAATGATATGCGCATCGTCTTGGGTAAATCCGCGCACACGAGTAAGCCCGTGCAATACGCCGCCTCTCTCATATCTGTACACGGTTCCCATCTCGGTCCATCTCATAGGAAGTTCCCTGTAACTTCTGTTTCTATGTAAGTACATCTTTACGTGCAGAGGGCAATTCATCGGCTTAAGCCTGTATTCATCTTCGTCAATCATCATCGGACCATACATTTCGTCGCTGTAGAAATCCAGGTGTCCGGAATGCGCCCAAAGATCCGCGCTGGCGATATGCGGAGTGCAGACGGGGTCGTACCCGTTCTTCAAATAGGTGTTGAAGGCAAATTCCATAATCTTATGCCTGACAAAAGCTCCTTTTGGAAGCCAAAGCGGAAGCCCAGCGCCAACTTCATTATCGAAAATAAATAATTCCAGGTCAATCCCGAGCCTTCTGTGATCACGTTTTTTTGCCTCTTCCAGCATTTCAAGATGCTCGTCGAGTTCCTTTTGCGTCGGGAAGCAAACTCCATATATCCTCTGCAGCATTGGCCGCTTTTCATCTCCGCGCCAATACGCTCCGGCAATACTTGTCAGCTTAAACGGGCCGATTTGACCCGTGTGCTCGACATGCGGCCCCTTACAAAGATCCACAAATGTACCTTTGCCCTGATTGTCTATATTTTCATAGAAAGAAACTTTTTTCTCCCCGTCTTTTACAAGATCTTTGATCAATTCAACCTTATAATTTTGCTTTATCTTTTTGAAAAATTTAATCGATTCATCCGCAGGCTCCTCATATTTCTTGAATTTCTGAGACTGCTTTACGATGTGCTTCATTTTCTTCTCCAAAATCGGCAAATCCTCGGGGATGAGAGTTCTGGGAAGGTCGAAATCATAATAGAATCCATTCTCAATCGTCGGCCCGATACCAAGCTTGACTTCGGGAAACATATCAAGCACCGCTTGAGCCATGACGTGTGAGCAGGAGTGCCGCATCGTATCCAAATCAACTTTTGGCGAACTCATGGTAAAATACGATTAAGAATTACTAAAGGCATATTAAAGTGATCTTATCAAAACTTCAACTTCAAAACTTCCGCAACTATCAGGATATTGAACTCAAATTCAATACCGATGTTAACAAAATTGTGCTGTTGGCGAACAACGCGACCGGAAAAACGAACATCCTCGAAGCGATATATCTGCTTGCCCTCACCAAGTCATTTCGTGTGAAAAAATATCAAGACCTCATCCTGTGGGGAATGGATTTCGCGAAAGTCAGGGGCGAGGTCGTAAAAAAAGATGACACGATCAGTGTGGAGGTGTTTATCGACGAAATGCAGAAGCACCAAAAAATAATGAAAGTGAATGACGTAAAGGTGAAGACCAAACAGTTCATCGGTGAACTGAATGTCGTTTTCTTCCATCCGGAGGACCTGAATATGCTGTATCTGAGCCCTGATCTCAGACGTAAATATTTAGACATTCTCCTAAGCCAAACCAACAAAAATTATCTTCAAGCGTTCGCGAACTACAAAAAAGCGATAAAACAGAGAAACAGTCTGCTGAACCAAATCTTTGACAGAGAAAAATCCCCGAGCGATCTGGACGTTTGGGACGAAAAATTGGTTGAAAACGGACAAATCCTTATCGACGAACGCAAAAAGACCGTGAAATTTTTAAATAAATATCTCGAAGGAATATATAGAAAGATTTCGGGCGGGAAAGAAAAATTGGAAATCGAGTACAAGACGAATGTGGAAAATGAGTATCTGGAAACTTTGAAGAAAAAGCGCGAAAAAGATATTAGAAA
>JAHKBB010000113.1 GCA_018826445.1 Patescibacteria group bacterium
GCATATGCGCCGGACGTTGTGCGAAATCTTTTTGCCATCTAAAAGCTGAGAATCTGGACATAAAAATAAAATAAGTATAGAATTGACGACCTGAGCATATTAATCACATAACCAAAAACACTATGGGGAAATTAGGTGTTATAGGAGCAGCCCTCACCTCTCTAGCAATTACAGTGGCCCCAAACGATTCACAAGCAAGACTTAATTCAGAGGCAGAAATTGAGTCTAGCATTGATCTAGATGAAATAAAGGTTCAACCAGGAGAGTGCCCACCGGGAACGATAGGACTTCAGTTTACCTGTAATAATCAAGAACACGGAAGTATCAACGGCAAAATCGACATAGAAAGATTGGTAAATAGAAGAGCGATCAAGGAAGGATTATCTGAAAGCTAAAAATTAGCAAAAAGACACCTCCTAACAGCGTGTATACGGCTCGTTTCACTCGCGCATATTCAGCCGATAGGTGGTAAAATTGTACCACCGCCGAACATCACATACGCTCGAACGTTAGCGGAAACGCAAATCAATAAGTATTGCATTTCTTGAAAACAAAGATTGTATTGTATCCCTCTTTTAATTCTTAACCTCAAATGACATGGCAGAAAAAGAACAACGGCATGGACTAACAGGAAATCGGAAAACACACATTCTCGATGACGGCGATCGAAGTTTAATGAACAAATTTGCTGAGCAAGATCAAGCAGAAAACGCATTAGCCGAAGCAGTAGAAAAAGCCATAAAAGCTGGCATAGATATAGAGAAAATCGCAAGTAAGGTTCGAACTGATATCGAACAATCTGGGCGGGATAGAATTCCAGAAATATCTACTATACCCTATCCGGAGTGGATGCAATGGGAGGGGCCGGTAGGACTCGAATAGCTTTGGCATCTAATATTTGCAACGGCATACAATACGCACTTTGCAGTCGCTCCACCCAAGTCGGACGTTACATGACATTTTTTCGCAACCGCGCGCTATTGACAAAAAAGGCGTTTAATGCTAAATGTGGATTCTATGGGAAATCCATCAACAACTGAAGACCAAGAACCCCTTGAAGAATTACTGGAAAGGGTGCGACGCATTGAAAAGAATGTAGTACCTACAAAGGCAGGAATTGTTATGAATGTCATAAAGTCAATTGCGAAAATCATCGGACTCGTTGTTGCAGTAGGCGGACCTGTCATCGGATGGAATTATGCTCAAGTAAAGAGGGGTGATTTAATGCAATGTATGAATAAATTAGAAAGTGATATACTCGCGGCATCCAATGAAATGAATGCTGCTGCAGAAAATCTTATAAGCTGCAGAGGGCAGGAATCGTGCGACGATGCACTTGGAAAATTTGAAGCTGTGAGTTCAAAATCTGTACAAATCCCCAGAGGTCAGAAACAATGTTTAGAGGGTTTTATACCTTCTTCGCTCGAAGAAGTTGAGAAAGATGTTCAAAGAGCAATTGCGCGAATGTTCTAACATAAAAAATATGGAGGAATCCGGTTCAACCCCTCAAATAAATGAAGATGTTTGGAGTACTTGGTTTGCTGAAATTGGCGGCATATATTGGACGGTTAAAGAAAAGATACCGGAAGCTGCAAGAGTTCCTTGGAACAATTATTACCATTATAGAAATAATCCGTCACCGGAGTCACCCCCGCGTCTGGCAGAAGCCGCTCGACTATTCAAAGAAGCCACCGGTTTTGATGCCGAGGAAGTTTATCAATTTAAGCTATCTTTGAAGGCAAGGTAGCAAAAATTCACATTGCACGCCTAAAAGAAAATGATATTCTTAACAAGATAAGCTTAACAGAATTGTAATGAAACATTCACTAAAAACAGGGCTTAGTTTTGGTTTGACCTCCGGGATAATCACAACACTTGGATTAATGGTAGGTTTGCATTCCGGAACTCACTCAAAACTCGTGGTTATTGGTGGCATATTGACAATAGCAATAGCGGATGCGTTCTCAGACGCGTTGGGTATACATATTTCGGAAGAGTCAGAGAATAAGCACACCACGAAAGAGATCTGGGAATCGACAATCTCCACTTTTTTGTCCAAATTTACCTTTGCATTGATATTTATCGTTCCCCTTCTGCTGCTTCAACTGTCAACAGCGATTATAGTAAGTATAATCTGCGGCTTATCTTTGCTGGGTATTTTTAGTTTCCATATTGCCAAAGGACAGAAAACAAAACCTTGGAAAGTGGTGATGGAACATTTGACTATTGCGTTAGTAGTTATAGTCGCAACACATTATGTTGGTGATTGGGTTGGTTCAACATTTAGCTAAGCATCCTCGCAACTCCCGCTCTCTATCGCTCACTCGGTGCCACCGCGCTCGCACAACAGACGCGTATCCAGCTTGGCTTCGCTAACGCTCGGGATGTTGTGTAAAA
>JAHKBB010000114.1 GCA_018826445.1 Patescibacteria group bacterium
CGGTCAAAGCGGAAATCGTCGGAGAAAACGCCGAAAACATTTCGTACATAGAAGAAGCGCTGGACATCTATGTCGTCTTTAACGACCTCCCAAATATCATATCCGTTTCTTGTTACAACCTGCTTAATCAGCACATAGCGGCGAAGGCCATAGAAAAACTCACCAACGCCAAAGGGCACGTGAAAATAGGCGATGTGGGAGAGGTGATCAAGGTTGCAAAAAAAGAGGTTGAAAACGAGCTGGAAAAAATAGGAAAAGACATCGCTGACAAACTGGGGCTAAAAAACAGATCCAAACGCCTATACGAACTTATAGGCCGCCTAAAATACAGAACGAGTTATGGACAAAACATCCTTAAGCACTCGCTGGAAGTCGCATATGTCTCAATGATGCTCGGCGGTGAACTCGGCTTAAACGTAGAAGTGTGCAAAGTCGGAGGATTTTTACACGACCTGGGAAAAGCCATCGACCAGGATCCAAACGTTCAGGAGGGACACGACTTTCTTACCAAAAAACTAATGGAAGAGCTGGGCTTCTCTCCGGAGGAAGTTCATGCCGCGTGGACGCACCACGAGGCAGAAGCCCCGCAAACTCCGGAAGCAAAAGTTGTGATGGCCGCAGACGCGGTGTCCGCGGGACGACCGGGGGCAAGACAGGAAACATTAGATAAATATCTTGAAAGATTAAGGGCCCTTGAAGAAATCGCAAATTCGTTCGCGGGAGTCAAAAAAAGTTTCGCGATATCAGCGGGAAGAGAAATTCGTGTAATCGTAGACCCGCAAGAAGTGGATGACGCAGGAGTCCAAAAAACCGCTACGGGACTCGCAAAACAAATCGAAGAAAACTTACAATATCCGGGCAAAATAAAGATCAACGTCATACGCAGGGTAAAAGCCTTAGACACGGCAAAGTGAACCTGTTATAATTAAGTCCACTATGTCTAAAGAAGACAAGAAAAAAAGAATTGGGAGACACGTCGACAAGTTCATCATGGGGGCGATAATTGGTGGCGCAATCGGCTCTGTCATTGGTATGGTCGCAGCTCCGCAAGAGGGCAAAAAAACACGAAAAATTATTAAAGAAAAAGGGCGCGATCTTCTAAAAAAAAGGACGCTAAAAGGGGAGGGAAAGCAGATTTTCAGCTTCATTAAAACCAAGGTGAAAAAAATACAAGAGAACAGAGAAATGGCGAGAATGACAGACGAAGAAGACGCCCAAAAAATTCCACATGAAGAGTAAAAAAGCATTAGCGATAGGGATCCCGGTTACGATAGCCCTAACAGGGGTGGTTCTGCTAGCCCCTTTGTTTTTTCTGAGAGACGTCGCAAGTCCGGGAACAGAGCTTTTCGGGGTAGATGTCAGCTACAAAAACAGTGAAGAGATCCGCCAAATTTTCGACAAGAAACTGCAAGAATTCAGTACGACACCACAGCAAATCATAATCGAAGGAGAACACATAGAGACAACGCCGGAATCAATAGGCGTCAGGATTGACCTCGAAGACGCAATATCCCAGGTAAGCTACATCGGGGAGGCGGGCATCGCCAGCGTCATCGGGTCGCTCCATTTAAAAAAAGAAATAGAAGAAGTGGTGGACGTTGACAGAGAAAAGGTGCTTGCAATAATTCATGAAAAAATCGGAGACAGAAAAATTCAAGAACCAAAACTTTTTTCGGGCGAAGACAAAATACTGCAAGTAATGGACGGGAAAAGCGGGGTAAAAATCGACGAAGACCATATGTGGGAGAGGCTTTATCAAAATATTTCCACATTAAGCGCACAACCCGTTGTTGTCAGGACGGTCACCACGACCCCGGAAGTCTCGGCAGAAGAAATACGGGCAAACTTAGAAGAAATAGAAGCAAAGCTGAGAGAAGAAAAAACTCTAAAATATGGCAAAAATGAGTACAAAATCAGCCTAATCGATCACCTGGACTGGATTTCATTCAAAAAAGAAAAGGATTATAAATTTGAAGATTTATTCATTCCTTTGCGTAGCGGCACAGAAGATCTCTACATGCACTTGGACAGGCATAAGATTTACAAATACGTAGAAGAAAACATAGAAGGTGATATAGATTTTGAGGCGGAACACGTAGCGATATGGATCAATGAAGAGGGCAGCATAGGGTTTGAAGGAACCCCGGAGGACGGACAAGCGGTACAGAAAAATACGCTGGTGCAAATGTTGGAATTGGCCCTAAACGAAGGCGTAAATGAACTAAACATACCGGTCAAAACCCTCAAAGGAGAAGCACGTATCGCGAAGGATCTGCAGGCACGCGGCATAAAAGAATTAATTGGAGTCGGACATACAACCTTCTACGGCTCTCCGGCAAACCGTATCCACAATATCAGAACAGGGATCAGCAAATACAATGGCCTTCTGATCCCACAGGGCGAAACATTTTCGTTCAACGAACATCTCGGATTTGTAGACGCAATCACAGGATTTCTCCCGGAACTTGTAATAAAACCGGAAGGCACACTCCCGGAATATGGAGGCGGCTTATGCCAAGTCAGTACAACTTTATATAGAGCTGCGATATTCACCGGCCTGCCGATAGTCGAACGCGAAAACCATTCATACGCGGTCTCGTATTATTCACAGCTCCTCGGGTACGGACTCGACGCAACCACCTATCCGGGCGTCCACGACGTCAAATTCATAAACGACACCCCTGGAGACATTCTTGTCCAGGCATACACAGACGGCATGCATGCATATTATAAATTTTACGGCACCTCGGACGGCCGAAAAGTCCACATGGAAGGCCCATACATCTCAAACTACGTAAAACCCCCGGAAGAGCCGGTCTACATCGAAACTGACAAGCTCCCTCCGGGAGAAGAAAAACAGTCCGAAAAACCACACACCGGCTTCGACGTTCTTTGGTACAGATACATAGAAAAAAGCAGCGACACCATACAGGAAAAGATCAACACGCGCTACAAAGCCGTTCCGGAAAAAATCATGGTGGGGAGGGAAAAGCCCCCTAATTAAAAGATTCAATCTTCTCCAAAACGCTGTCCAGCTCTTTCATCATACCAAGCTCTTTATACAGGTCCGCAAGAAACAGGTAATAATCTTTGTTTTCTTTTTCAAGCACAGTTGCTTGTTTTACATGCCGAACGGCTTCTTCCACTTTCCCGAGCTCACGAAGAACGTGAGCGAGGCTTATAAATCTTCCCGCCCTGGAGCGGTCGAATTCAAGCGCCTTCTCGTAAGCGGCTTTGGCCTCTTCAAAACGGGATTGATGGTATAGACAAAGCCCAAGATTGCTATGATAAACGGGGTTGGAAGGCGCGATCACAACAAGCTTGCTAAAAAGAGGCTCAGCTTTTATCGGCATCTCTTTTTGTATGTAAATTATTCCAAGTTTTGACAAAACGTCTTCGTGCGCGTCGTCTAAGGCAAGGGCTTGGATCAAAAATTTTTCCGCTTCCTCCAAGTTGCCGGTAGAAACATATCTTTCGGCCCTCCAAATAAAATTCTCGAGGTCTTTATTCGGCTCAGGAAGCGGGGACGGGACGCTCTCGACGGCATGCCCCTCGCCCAGCGATTTGTAACGTCTGTAAAAAATAAGACCCAATAAAGAACCCAGTAAAACTACAATGATAATTTCAAACATATTATTCTTTTAGAATCAATTCTTCTTCGGAGGCTTCCTCAGGGACAATCTCTTCCTGCGGCTTAAGACCCCTATCTCTTTCCTCCATCACGATCACATTCTTAACATCTTTGGCTTTAGCAATGATCACATTTCTATCCCCCACAGCCAGCTTCATCTTTTGATTCAAGACATCCAGGCCGATGACGCGGCCTTCAACGTCTTTTGTTTTAACGATACTTCCCATCGGAGGAAGCTCAGAACGTAATCTTGCATATTCTTCCACCTCGTATTTCAAACAACAAAGAAGCTTTCCACAAGAGCCGGATAGTTTTGAACTGCCTTTGCTGACAAGATCCTGGCTTCTAACCATGTCCATCGTGATACTCTCCATTCTATTCAAAAAAGCGGAACAACAAAGTTTGCGACCGCACCGCCCAACGCCGGAAACAACTCTTGCTTTGTCGCGAGGACCAATTTGCTTCAAATGAATCTGTTTTTGGAAATGTTTAGCGAGATCTTTCACAAGTTCGCGAAAATCTACGCGATCGTCAGCGGTAAAGATAAAATTTATCTTACTTCCGTCAAAAGAATACGAAGCCTCAAAAAGCTGCATATCCAAACCGTATTTTTCGATCTTCTTCAAAGTCGGTTCAACGACATCCTGGCCGCGGTTTATATTCGTCTCCATTTTCTGAACATCGTTCGGCGTCATTTTTCGGAGGACAGCGCTTTCTTTCAAAACTTTCTCCTCCTCATCCGCGCTTCTGTCCAAGTACAAAACTTTCCCAGCCTCTTCTTTTTTGTCCTTGTCTGAAAAAATAACCATATCCCCCCTCTCAAAGCCAACTTTTTCAGGCATAGGGAGTTCAAAGAGTTCTTTTTGTGCGAGACAATAAATTCCGACTACTTTCATGGCTTAAAACTTACAAGGATAAGAAAAGATTTTCAAGAGACAATCTCACATTAATATTCTTCTTTAAAAAAGACGACGTATTTTGAACAGCGGTAATGTCTTTCATAAGCTTATTTCTATCAATGTTATGTTCAGAGAGCATCCTGGATCTTAAAACATGCAAAAGAACATCCAGAAAATCCCTGGTCAGTTTTGGGTCCTCATAAATTCCTTGGATGTACGAAAATCGCTCAGAGACAGTCTCGGTCTCAAGCAGTCTCAAGATGTCGTTATATAATGTCCGGTAATGACTCAAAAGCTCTCCGTCTCGAAGCAATTTAAACGCTTGTCCGGACTTTCCCATCGCCAAAGAACACACTTGTTCAATAGCCTCGGTATCGGTATCCGGAAACTCTTTTGTCATCGCGTTAATCAAAAACTTCTCCGAGAAATTCCGAAATCGAAGGACCCTCATTCTAGAAACAATAGTTGGCAAAACCTCTCTGATATTTGTCGTAGTGCAAATGAAAACAACTTTCGGCGGCGGCTCTTCCAGCGTTTTCAAGAGACAGTTAGCGGCCTCCGGCGTCATTCTTTCGATATCTTCGGCCAAAACAATCTTATGGTTGCTGTTTGCGGTCATATTAAGCCTCGCAATAATATCTCGAATCTGCTCAATTTTTATCGCCTCATCATCACCTCTCAGCTGAATAGTGTCCGAATGTCCGCCTTTTTCAATCTGCTTGCAAACATTACACGTGTAGCAATAATTATCCGGACACTGGAGGATGTGGGCCAGCTTTTTCGCAACCGTAAACTTTCCGACCTTCTCAGGGCCGGAAAAAAGATACGCATGCGCCAAATTACCACTCTTTATATCATTCTCGAGAGCGGAAAGTTGCGTTTCATGACCTATAACCCCCCATTTATAAAGCATTGCAGATACATTTTACCAGACTTCTTCCCATTCTTTACCCTGCCTTACCAAAAGCTCGCCAGCCTTATCCTTATCCCTCATTAATTCTTTAACTAAAATTTCCAATCTAACCTTGTTTTGAGACCCCTTCACAAGCAGTATGTCGCCTTGCTCAATCTTATCTTTCAGAAATTCCTTTGCTTCAAACACATCCTTAAACCACCTCACTTGGTTCTCGGCCATTCCACTTGTCCGGGCTTCATCACATATATATTTTGTATAATCCCCAACCGCGATCAGTATGTCGCAACATTCCGGAACCTTCTTCCCAATCCTTCTGTGTTCACGCTCGGTAAAATCTCCAAGCTCGTTCATATTACCCAGCACAGCAATTTTCCTATGCGCTTTTTCACCAATTTCCTTTAAAACTTTCAATGCCTCAAAAGCGGCATCGGGAGAAGAATTATATGAACTGTCGATTAATATTGAATTGTTCACTCCGGCCAAAACATTCATACGCCCCGGCGGCAAATCAAATTCTTGCAATGCAGAAACCGTCTCGTCCAAACTCATTCCGGTCGCAACACCGCAAGCTATCGCAGGAAGCAGAACATACACGTGATACTCCCCAAGAATAGGCAGCTGCGCCAAAGCCCTTTGCCCCCCGTGATACACATGAAATTTCAGGCCGCTGTCAACCAATTCGATTTCCTTAGCCGTAAAAGCCGCATCGCCGTCTACGGTGCTATACGTCATCACTTTACAGCCAAGCGATGTCGCAAGTCTTTTCACTCTCACGTCGTCGATATTTAAAATCGCAACAGAAAATTGAGATAAAGACTTTAGCATCTTGCTCTTTTCATCAAAAATCGCATCAAGACTCACAAATTGCCCTTCCGCCAAGTGAATCGGTTTTACATTCGCAAGAATCCCGACATCCACCTTCACGATTTTTAAAAGCACGTCCATGTCCCCCGGCTTATCAATCCCCATCTCCAGAATCAAAATATCCGTTCGGGTCAGATCAAAAAACGCGAGGTAAAAAGCCCGAGCCAAAACCTTCAGCCACAAAGCGGGCGACGAATTCCCGGACTCCAGCCCCAAAATCGACAAAGGAACGCCAAACTCGGTATTGTAATTTCCAGCACTTTTCTTCACCTCAAACTTTTTCGACAAAACAGTGTACACGGCCTCCTTTATGCTTGTTTTTCCGACAGACCCCATAATCCCGATAATTTTCGGACTTTTTCGTTTAAGCCAGACCTTCGCGAGGCCTGTCAAAACGTGCTGTATAAGGTTCTTGATCAGATTTTTCATTGGCTTAGAAAGTACCATTTTTCGCTAAAAAATGAAAGATATTTGCAACTCTCCGGGCGGTTTTGTATTATGTGGCAAGACATTCTTTAACAACGGGAAAAATGAAAAAATTGGCACTATCACTAACCTTGTTGCTCATGATTGCAGGAAGCGGATGCGGAACTTCGGGAGGAGTTGACGCGGAAGTCGTAACAAATCTCGGGACAATGACAATTGATTTGTACGACGAACAAGTTCCGGAAACGGCAAAAAACTTTCGAGAACTCGCAAAAGCGGGAAAATACGACGGAATCCCCTTCCATAGAGTGATAAAAGACTTCATGATCCAGGGGGGCGACATAACAAGCAGGGACGGGACGGGCGGTCACAGCTACAAAGGGCCGGGAACAATGATTGAAGACGAGTTTGCAGAGGGGCTGACACACGAAAAAGGAACTCTTTCTATGGCAAACAGGGGCCCGAACACGGGCTCAAGTCAATTTTTCATCGTGCACGCGGAAGACGGAACCAACCGGCTGGACGGCAAACATGCAATATTCGGCAAACTTGTGGATGGATACGACGTTTTGGATAAAATCGCAAACGTGGAAACTCTGCCGGGAGACAAGCCGATAGAGGACGTGGTCGTCGAAACGATTAAAATTATGAAATAATGGCACAAGCCATTCTGAAAATAACAGGAACAGTGCAAGGCGTCTTTTACCGCGCTCACGCTAAAGAAAAAGCACAAACTCTCGGCATCACGGGCTATGCCAAAAACATGCCGGACGGTAGCGTGGAGATCCTTGCGCAAGGTGAGCGCGACAAGATAGAAAAACTCATAGAATGGTGCTCTGAAGGACCGGATGCATCACAGGTGGACAATGTCGAAGCGGAGTGGCGGGAGCCACAGGGAAAACCGGAAGAGTTCGAAATTCTATGACACTTAACAAATCAATTGGGGTTTTGAACCCGCTGCCCCATCGCTTTATCCAGCACGGCCTTGAATGTATCAGGCTCATGTACTGCCATGTCCGCAAGAATTTTTCGATCAACAAGGATCTTCTTAATGGTCAGGCCGTATACGAATCGGCTGTATTGAACGCCATGCACGCGGCACGCGGCATTAATACGAGTAATCCAAAGTCTTCGGAAAGTCCTTTTCCTTAGACGTCGGTCCCGATATGCATTTGTGCCGGCTTTCATGACGGCGTTTTTAGCCTGTGCAAAGGTTTTACTTCTGAGTCCTCTGTAACCTTTGGCAGCCTTGACCATTTTGTGGTGCCTACGGTGGGCGGTTACGCCTCTTTTTATTCGTGTCATGTGAGTATGTTAATTAGATAACATTTTTCTAATACTTTTCGCGCGGCTGGGCGGAAGCGGCATTCCCCCGGGATACGCCTTCTTTTGCCTTTTAGACTTATTTGAAAGCAAATGATTTCTGCAAGATTTTTGCAATGACATTGTACCGCTTGCCCTAACCTTTACCCTCTTTTTCATTCCACTATGAGTTTTAGCTTTCATTATAACGGGTTTAATATCATAACCAACGTATGCCCATGCCTTTTTGGCTCTCCGTCTGACTTGGAAACGTCTGACAGTTCAGCTGTAAACTTGATAAGTTTCGTTTTTCCCATCTCCACGTACGCAAGTTCGCGCCCCTTAAATAACATTTGAACCTTTACGCTGTGTCTTTTCTCCAGGAATTTCCTGGACTGATTCATCTTTATCTCAATGTCGTGACCAGACGTTCGAAACCCTATCCTTATACCTTTCATCTCGGCGGCTTTCGAAGCGGTTTTCTGCTTCTGGTCCGCCTTTTTCTGCCTATACAGATATTTTCCATAGTCAAGGATCTTGCAAACAGGAGGGCTTGCGTTCGGTGAGACCTCTACCAGGTCTAACTCCTGTTCTTTTGCCATCGCCATTGCCTTTTCAACCGCCATAATACCAAGCTGTTCTCCATCGTCTGTTATCACACGAACGGTGGGAATTCTTATTTGCTCATTTTTCCTTACTCTCTTTGCTATTCTCGGTTAATTACGGATAAAAAAGGCCTCAATGGCAAGGCTTAATGGATTCTATGGGAAAGAACTGGTTTAGTCAAGGAGAATTGTGTCCCGGGATACTCTTGGGCCAACCTGTAACCAAGCCCGCCCCGGGATGATTCAGGGCCAATTCCGGGATTGAAACTGTTTGTAGGAAGCACTATTATGGTGCCGCATGAAAATTGGCAACGTACAGATCGGGAAAGGTCACAAAATCGCTATCCAATCGATGTGTTCAACAAAAACACACGATGTGGAAGCGACAGTTAAACAGATTCTCAAACTTGAAAAAGAGGGATGCGACATCATCCGTGTTGCGGTTCCTGACATGAAAGCCGCGGAGGCAATTCCAAAAATAAAAAAACACATCCACATTCCCCTGGTCGCGGACATTCATTTCAACTGCAAGCTGGCGATTGCGGCCCTCGAAAATGGTGCGGACAAGATTCGCATAAATCCAGGGAATATGGGTTCGGAAGAGAAGGTGGCGGAAATTATTAAGCAC
>JAHKBB010000115.1 GCA_018826445.1 Patescibacteria group bacterium
ACATTATAAGCGCGATAACCATTGCCACACCTTTGTTTCCGATTTCTTTCATTTATACAAATTTAGCTGTCTTAAGAGCCGCAAGCTCGATCCCCAGAACAGGGGGGATATTCCTATTTTGTCCGGACCCAACATCGTAAACACGCGGTTTAAATTTCAGCTTTATTATAATGAGAACCATGATTTTTACAAATGGTTAAGTTAAACCGCACAACCGACGCTCGATGTACCGATCCGATACACTCTACTAAATGTTTATAAAACCGGCCAGACCGCAACAGTATCCCCAAAAGCATAAGTGGAAGAAAGATGCTCTTTTGCATACCAAGGCTCTTTTCGGAGCTCAGCAACCTTTTGAAAATACTCTTCCTTTTCATAAGGCCTATTCAAAATATGATACTTCTTATGATGGAGTGAAATACACCCAAAACAGTGCTCGCAATTAAAAAGAATCTCGGAATACTCACAATCCGTAGAACTCACGCAAAAGAAACAAAAATTACAATTATTCAAGATATGACAACTGCTTATCTCATAGCAAAGCTCTCCATACTCAAGCACAAAAACATCATACGAATCCTTCACATTCTTGCATTCATCCAGATAAGCAACGTCCTGACATTCAACCACGTCAAAACATTGATATGCGTTCTGGCAGTGATGGACGTAGTTCCCCGTGAAGTTTTCCGCATTCGTATTAACCGCATAGATCCGCGGAGACTTTAGCTGTGTTCCCTCGAACCCTTTTTGGATCTTATTATCAGATAATTTTTTCGCCTCTTTCCTATATTTATCAGGTTTATACGGCTCATTGAAAATACAATATTCTTTGTTCCGAAGACCTGCGCATCCAATACAATTTCGACATCCCCTTAGGTCATATCCGTACAGACAATCCGTACAATTCTCACAATCCGTACAATGATCGGAATTGTAGCAATACTTGCAATTCACACACTCATAGCAAAGTATGCATTTAAGAACGTGATCGCAATCCACACAGTCCTGATTATCATAGAAATCGCGGCCGTACATGCAATCTTCGTTCCCAACAGTGTTCGCGAGCAAATAGCAATTTTTGCACCTATCGGAATTGTACGTATATTCACTGTTTACATTCTTAAGATGGACCATTCCGATCCTTGGAGTTTCAAGACGAAGTTTTTCGAGTTCTTGTAGGAAAGTCATCCGGGTAGAATTATACGAGAATTTAATCTCTTTGCAAAACTGAAAGGAATGCTTCCTGAGGGATATCGACCTTGCCGACTCGCTTCATGCGCTTCTTTCCGGCTTTTTGTTTCTTTAGAAGTTTGTCTTTGCGAGTTCTGTCACCGCCATAGAGTTTTGCGGTAACGTCTTTTCGAAGCGCGCTAATGGTTTCACGAGCAACAATCTTGCCGCCAATCGCGGCCTGAATAGCTATCTCAAACTGAGTTCTGGCAATTATAGTTTTTAGCTTCTTTGTAACCGCCTGCCCAATGTGAAACGCATCTTTTCTGTGGACTATGGTGGACAAGGCGTCAACACGCTCACCGGCAACCAAAATATCGAGTTTAACCAAATCGGCAACTCTGAAATCGATATACTCGTAGTTCATGGAAGCATAGCCCGAGCTAACGCTCTTTAACTTGTCATAAAAATCCACGACAACAGACGCGAGAGGAAGCTCGAAAGTAAGAACAACACGATTCTCATCTATGTACTGCATATCCTTGGAAGCGCCGCGGCGTTTTTGGACAAGCTCCATAATTCCTCCGACTCTGTCCTTCGGAGTAAGAATTTCCACTTTAACCCAAGGTTCGCGGATTTCTTGGATTTCGGCGGGGTCAGGCATTCGATTTGGATTGGATATGTGGACTTCCTGGCCGCCGGTTTTGACAATTATATAGGATACGGACGGCGCCGTCACGACCAGATCGAGATCGTACTCGCGCTCCAGGCGCTCCTGAACGATTTCCAGATGCAAAAGCCCAAGAAATCCGCACCTGAATCCGTTCCCAAGAGCCGTAGACATTTCCGGCTGATACGACAGTGCCGCGTCATTAAGCCTCAATTTATCCAAAGCATCGCGAAGAAGCGGGAAATCATCCCCGTCCACGCAAAATATTCCCGCAAATACATAAGGCTTTACGATGTGGTATCCGGGAAGCGGCTTCGCCGTATTTAATTCAACTTTCGAAGAGCTCCAAATAGTATCACCGACTCTCGCCTCAGACACACTCTTCAAACCCGTCACAACATATCCAATCTCACCCGCGGTAAGCTTTTTAACAGGCTTATATTTCAAGCTGAAATGCCCAACTTCAACAGCTTCAATCTTTTTTTTCGTATTCAAGAAATACACCGCATCTCCTTTGTTTATTTCACCCGACATCAAACGAAGATACGCCACAACACCTTTGTACGGATCATATACAGAATCGAAAACCAGAGCCTTTGTTTCACCGGTATCAGGGATTTTCGGAGCAGGAACCCTTTCACAAACTCTATCAAGCACAGCCTCAATATTTGTCCCTTCTTTCGCGGAAACACAAATAATATCATCCTTGTTGATCCCAAGCGCATTCGAAAGTTCTTTCGCTCTCCTTTCCGGTTCCGCCTGCGCCAAATCAATCTTGTTCAAAACGGGTATGATCGTAAGATTATGATCCATCGCCATATAGCAATTCGCCAAAGTCTGCGCTTCGACCCCCTGTGCCGCATCCACAACCAAAATAGCGCCCTCACACGCAGCAAGACTTCGCGAAACCTCATACGTAAAATCCACATGCCCGGGAGTATCAATGAGGTTTAGGATGTACCCTTTCCACTCCATATGAACAGGCTGCAGTTTGATCGTAATTCCCCGCTCCTGCTCGATATCCATTGTGTCCAGCATCTGCCCATGCGTCATCTCACGTTTCTCCAAAGTTTTCGTAACTTCAATGAAACGGTCAGCAAGTGTCGACTTCCCATGATCAATATGCGCAATGATACAAAAGTTTCTAATATTTTCCGGTAAGATTTTCATAAGTCTGTGAAATTGTACCGATGAGAAGAGTTTTAATCAATAAACAAATTAAATATTGACAATTCCACGACACTTGTTATATAATTTTAACGTCTTAATACGTTAAAACATTTTGATGACAGAAAAAGACCTGCAAAAAAAGGAGATGAAGAAATTATTCGAAGCATTCGCAAAGCTAAAAACAGCTAAGGAATGTAGGGATTTCATGCGCGACATTTGCACTCTATCCGAGCTAAATGCAATGGCAGAGAGACTCCAAGTTGTTAAAATGGTGGCGGATAAGACTCCGTATAGAGAAATTTCTAAAAAAACAGGAGCTAGCACAGCTACAATCACCCGTGTTGCGCATTGGTTGCATCACGGAATGGGTGGATATGAGCTTGTGCTTAAGCGACTGAAGACTTAAAAAGCATGAGTTTATATTCACCCGTCCCGCAAAGAAGCGGGATTTTTTATATACTTTTAACTTTCAAAACTATGAAACAATTAATAGAACCAAAAATACTAAAAGGAACACGTGACTTTTTGCCGCAAGATATGGCAAAGAGAAATCTTGTCATGGACAAGATCAAAAGTGTGTTTAAAAAATTTGGATACGACCAAATCGAAACACCTATAATCTGTCCGGCGGAAACCATACTCGGGAAGTATGGAGATGAAGGCGAAAAGCTGACGTATAACTTTGAAATGCGGGGAGGAACGCGCATTGCACTCCCCTACGATCTTACCGTCCCATTCGCCAGATTTTTCGCCGTAAATTTCAAAAATCTTCCAATCCCATTTAAAAGGTATCAGATCCAAAGAGTATGGCGCGCGGAAAAACCTCAAAAAGGAAGACTCAGAGAATTTTATCAATGCGATATCGACATTATCGGCTCAAAAAGCCTCATCTGCGAAGCAGAAGTAGCAAAAGTTATTGTGGAAGTATTCAAAGCCCTGGGATTCAAAGACTTCAAAATAAAAATCAATTCGAGAAGATTGATAAACAATGTACTTAAGTCTTTCAGCGTAATTGAGGAAAATTTCATGGATTGCATTCGAATAATCGACAAATTAGAAAAAATCGGAAAAGAAAATGTGGTGGCGGAATTAGAAAGTCTGGGAATACAAAAAGCAGAAAAAATAATCGACTTTTTGACTCCGGAAAAAACAAACGAAGATACATCAAAAAAACTGGCTAATTTTGATCTCAAAGAAATATCCGAATTTATGGGCTACTGCAAATCATTAAACATCCCGGAAAAATATATCGAATTCGACCCATCTTTGGCTCGCGGATTGGACTATTACACAGGGATCACATATGAAGTCGTCAGCAAAGATACGGACTTCGGAACTCTGTGCGCAGGAGGAAGATACGACAACCTTTGCTCACTCTTTTGCGAAGAAGATTTCTCCGGAGTTGGAGTCGCTTTTGGATTTGAAAGAATAATGCTTGCACTAGAGGAAATGGACAAATTTGGAGACGTTAAATCAAATTCCAAAGCCCTCGTCACTATATTTAACGAAGAAACAAAAAAAGATGCATTGAAAATATATTCAGATCTGATAAAAGCCGATATCGGTGCGGAAATCTACTTCCAGCCGGACAAGCTTAAAAAACAGTTCAAATTCGCAGACAAAAAAGGAATTCAATTTGTAATAACCCGCGGCCCCGAAGAGATTAAGAAAAACACAGTAACCATAAAATCACTGCAAAGCGGGAAACAAAAAGAAATTCCATATCAACAATTAACATCTTACTTTAAAGGATATTATGAAGGACAATAACATTCGCGTTGCGATACAAAAAAAAGGCCGACTGCGAGAACCAAGTATGAATTTTCTAAAATCACTTGGGCTAAAATTTGCCAAAAACGGAAACAAGCTCATACTCCCCTGCCAAAATGCCAAGGTGGAACTGCTTTTTGTAAGAAACAGCGATATTCCCGAATACATAAAAGGAGGAGTCGCTGATTTTGGAATAGTCGGCCAAAACGTCTTATTTGAAAAACAATACAAATTGAAAACAGCAAAAAAACTAGGGTTTGGAAAATGTTCACTTGTCATTGCGGCACCAAAAGGAGTTTTTGACCTGGAAGGAGAAAGAATAGCAACTTCGTACCCGAATAGCCTCAAGTCATTCCTCAGAAAAAAGAGCATAAACGCGTCCGTAATCGAAATACAAGGATCTGTCGAAATAACACCAGCTTTAAACCTGGCCGACGCGATCTGCGACATAACTCAAACCGGCACGACACTCGAAGGAAACAATCTGCGGATAATAGAAAAAGTTCTGGACTCAGAGGCCGTGCTAGTACAAAGCCCATTAATAACAGAAGGAAAATTAAAATATTTCAAAAAACTTATACGATGAAAAAATACACTCTCAAAAATTTGAACAAAAAACAGATTGAAAAACTGCTTATTCGCCCAAGTATCAACTTCGAGACCGTATTCGAAGTGGTAAAAAATGTCATGGCAGACGTAAAAGAAAATGGAGACAAAGCAATCACAAAATACACAGAAAGATTTGATGAAACCAAACTTGATAATTTCGCAGTAACGGAAGAAGAAATTACATCAGCATGCAAAAGAATCCCCAATGAAACAAAAAAAGCATTTAAGGAAGCAGCCGCGAACATCGAAAAATTTCACAAATCGCAAATTGAAAAGTGTAAAGAAATTGAAACAACAAGAGGAGTAAAATGCTTCCAAGAATCACGTCCAATAGAAAAAGTCGGACTATACATTCCCGGAGGAGCAGCTCCCCTGCCTTCAACCGTACTAATGCTGGCAATCCCGGCAAAGATCGCCGGGTGCAGGGAGATGATAATGTGCACACCGCCAAGAGTGGCGGATATTATCCTATACGCCGCTAACCTCACCGGAATCACAAAGATTTTTCGCATAGGCGGAGCGCAAGCCATAGCGGCTCTGGCATACGGTACCGCGCAAATCCCAAAAGTCTATAAGATCTTCGGCCCGGGCAACCAATATGTAACAGCGGCTAAAATGCTCGCCTCAATCGACCCCGATGGAGCGGCATTAGACATGCCAGCGGGCCCATCCGAAGTTTTGGTAATCGCGGATAAATATGCAAAGGCGGATTTTGTTGCCGCAGACCTACTCTCACAAGCAGAACACAGTACAGATTCTCAAGTCGTTTTGGTTTGCACCGACAAAAATAAGACAGACGAAATATTGAAAAAAGTCGAAAAACAATTGGATGAATTACCAAGAAAAGAGATTGCAAAAAAGTCTTTGGAAGAAAGCTTTGCATTGATCACAAAAACCATAGAAGAATCAATAACTTTCTCGAACAACTATGCGCCGGAACACTTAATAATCAACGTGAAAAATCCGAATTTATACTTGAAAGAGATTCAAAATGCCGGATCTGTATTCATTGGACAATACTCATGTGAATCAGCCGGAGACTACGCAAGCGGTACAAACCACACATTGCCGACATACGGATACGCCAAAATGTATAGCGGCATTTCAACAGACAATTTCACAAAGAAAATCACATTCCAGGAGCTATCAATGGAAGGCGTACAGAACCTGGGTCCAATAGTCGAAAAAATGGCGGAAACGGAAGACTTGCAAGGACACAAAAACGCGATGTCTATCAGATTAAAATCATTATCATGAACATTCAAAAACTAATCAGGCCAAACATAAGGAAACTTGCACCATACATATGTGCCAGACACAATCGCGCTACTGGGATCAAGCTCGACGCAAACGAAAATCCGTACGGCAATGTGAACCGCTATCCGGATCCAAACGCGACTGAAGTTAAAAAGATACTGGCGAAAATGCTAGACATAAAAGCGGAAGATATTTTTGTAGGAAACGGATCAGATGAAGCGATCGATCTCTTGATGAGAGCATTCTGCGATCCGGGAGAAGAAATAATTGTGCTAGACCCAACATACAGAATGTACAAAGTTGCAGCGGGCATAAACGATTTGAAAGTAAAATCGGTTCCTTTGACTAAAGATTTTCAAATCAACGTTGAAAAAACACTTTCAAGCATAAGTAAGAAAACAAAGATAATTTTCACGTGTTCACCAAACAACCCAACGGGCAATTTGCTAAAGAAAAAAGATATATTCGAACTTTGCAAAAATTTCAAAGGAATTGTTGCGGTTGACGAAGCATACATAGAATTCGCCAACGAAAAATCATGCATCTCGAATTCAGGACAATATCCAAATTTAGTAGTCCTAAGAACACTTTCGAAAGCATGGGGAGGAGCAGGCATAAGGGTCGGATACGCCACCGGATCCCCTGAAATAATTAAGGCGTTAAACAAAATAAAACCACCATACAATGTGTCGGTTTTAGACCAAAAAGAAGCGGTTAAAATCTTGAGCAGCAAAACAAAAATCAAAAAAATATTGCGAGAAAGAAATCGGGTTTCAAAAATATTAAAAACTCTCGTACCGAAAGTCTACAAATCAGACGCCAACTTCATACTTTTTGAGATACCAAACGCAAAACACATTCAGGAAAAACTGCAATCAGCAGGAGTAATCATCAGAAATACACAAATAAAGAACTGTCTGAGAGTAAGTATCGGGAAATCAGGAGAAAACGACAAATTCCTACGCGCACTTAGTAACCTACTAAAATCATGAGAAAAGCAAAAATATCCCGCAAAACAACCGAAACAGAAATCGAGGTTTCATTAAATCTCGATGGCAAAGGCAAATACAAAATCGAGGCAGGAATCGGATTTTTCGACCACATGCTTGAACTTTTTTCCAAGCACTCATCGATTGATCTCAGCATAACCACAAAGGGAGACCTGCGCATCGACGAACACCACACGGTAGAAGATGTCGGTATCTGCCTGGGAAAAGCTCTAAAAGAAGCAATTGGCAACAAGAAAGGAATCCAAAGGTATGGATTTTTGCTCCCCATGGACGAAAGCCTGGTAGAAGTCGCAATCGATCTTGGAGGACGCCCATATTTGGTGTGGAATGTAACATTCAAACGAGAAAAAATTGGAGATATGCCCACAGAATTATTTGAAGACTTCTTCAAAACAATATCCGACAATTTAGAAGCAAACATTCACATAAATCTTAAATATGGAAGAAATGAACACCACATGGCAGAAGCAATTTTCAAAGCTTTTGCAAAAGCAATGAAGTTTGCGGTCAGTGAAGACCTTCACATAAAAGATCTGATCCCATCAACTAAAGGAAAACTATGATAGCAATAATCGATTATGGAGCAGGAAACCTGAAAAGTGTCGAAAATGCTCTGAAAAAATTAGGCCAGGAATATAAAATCATAAAAGAACCATCCGCTTTGAAAAATTTTGCAAAAGTAATTTTACCGGGTGTCGGAGCTGCAGGCGATGCTATGAAAAAACTTAAAAGTAAA
>JAHKBB010000116.1 GCA_018826445.1 Patescibacteria group bacterium
AACCTCCAAAAAACACCAAAAAACTGTCAACACGATTTTCACACCTTCCGCGCAAAACTCTAGAACAAACCCACAAAAACCGCCCAAAACTGTTAATACGAAATTTACACTCTCCGCACAAAACCTCCAAAAAACCCACAAAAAACACCAAAAAACTGTCAACACGATTTTCATTACCGTCACCCCAAATCCCACAGCCTCACCAAAAAGCCGTCAACACGAAATTTTACATTGCTTGCGCGACCCCAATCCTTCACGAAACCCAAAACCCGTCAACGCATTCCCCACATCTCTCACCCCAAACGCCGGCCACAGCCCCACCAAAAAGCCGTCAACACGAAATTCACGAACTGTTTCGTAAAAATCCTGATTCCTACCAAAAATCATCAATACAAATTTCTCACACCGTTTCGCGAACACAAAAAGACCCCCAAACGTTTGGGGAAATCACAAACCACAATCTCAATTCAAACTTATTCTTCGCAATTCACACATAAAGGGTATTGTCCATCAGGTTGATTTGTGCTATAATACGGGGAAGTCATTGAAACAAAAATAAACAAAAATGGCGTTAAAACTAGATAAAATTTTTCGGACTGCGGTTCAGTACAAAGCTTCTGATGTTTACATCATAACAGGTTCAAAACCGGTACTGAGAATTAATGGTGAACTGGTAAAGATTGATGATCACCCGGTTTTGACCAAAAAGATGGCGGAAGATTATCTTCTCGAGATTATGACGGAAGATCAGAAGAAGAAATTTGAGAAGACTTTAGATCTGGATTTTTCTATCGATGTGGAAAACACTTCGAGGTTTAGGGTAAACATGTACGTCCAAAGGAAAGGAATCGCGGCAAGTTTCCGAACAATTCCCGCCACGGTCTACACAATGGCTGAACTTGGACTCCCTGAACAACTCAAAAGTATTCTCAAAATGAGACAAGGACTCGTTCTGCTAACGGGTGCGACTGGAACAGGTAAGTCGACTACCCTTTCCGCAATGATCAACGAAATTAATGACACTCAAAAGAATCACATTATCACTATCGAAGATCCGATAGAATTCATTCACGAAAATAAGCAGTCGGTAGTAGATCAAAGAGAAGTTGGAAATCACACAACAAGCTTTGCGAAAGCTCTTCGGGCTTCAATGCGTGAAGATCCGGACATCATCTTGATCGGAGAAATGCGCGATCTGGAAACAATCGAACTCGCATTAAAAGCGGCGGAAACAGGACATCTGGTATTCGGAACGCTTCATACGAGTGGAGCCGCAAATTCAGTGGACAGAATCATAAACGTATTCCCATTTGAACAACAGAATCAGATCCGAACAATCCTCGCGGATTCATTGAAAGCGGTAGTCTGGCAAACACTTTGCAAAACAAAGGACGGAAAAGGCAGAATTTCCGCCCTTGAAATAATGTTTGTTAACAACGCGATTGCAAACATGATCCGAAAAGGAAAGACACATCAAATCAACTCCGCTATCGAAACAGGAACACGAGAAGGAATGCAGACCATGAAAAAGGCGGTTATGGACATGCTTCAAGCGGACTTGATCACAGAAGAAGAGGCGCTTTCAAAAATCCCAAAACAATGGGAAGAAGACATTAATCCGGAGCAAGCATGAAGAAATTAGCAACATTCCTATTAATGGCATTCGGATTTTCAATGATTCTCGCCCCGGCGGCATTCGCGGCGGAACAATTTAAAGTAAGCGAATACCTAAAAGCCGGCGACCAACACAAAATGGGATATTTTGAACAAGCGAAGGGAAGCGACATTTCACCAATTCAAGAAGTCGTATTGCGAGTTATCGACATTCTAATCATGGTAATCGGCTCAATAGCGAGTCTGGCACTAATAATCGGCGGCATCATGTTCATAGTGGGAGCGGGAAATGAACAAACAGTCCAAAGGGGAAAAGACATTTTCAAATTCTCATTACTCGGACTTGTGGTCGCGATATTCTCGTTTATAATCATTACATTCGTAGAAGCCGTAATTAAATAAAATGAAAAAATTCATCGTATATACAATTTTAAGTCTTCAAATCTGTTTGTTTGTGAACGGTGTGGCTTTTGCGCAAGAAGCTGGATCACAGGGATATACAGACTATGAAAGCGAACAATCATATGCCCCGGGGTCGCAAGAAGCAGCAGAAAAAGAATGGGGAGATGTAGGTAAAGGTGAACAAAGTACTACTTCGCAATCGGGAGTTGGTTCAGGAACTGGTTCAGATTCGGGCTCAAGCAAACCAAAAGCCACGCCGACCCCATACGAATCTCCCATTGAAAAACTAGACAAAAGAGGGACGTGCTATTCGGAATTAAATCCCGAGACAATCAAAAAAGATATTGCAGCGGGTAAATTAATAACAACGGAAATAGAAGAGGGTATCAGCCCAGACACGGTAGGAGATAAATCAGTAACCATAAAAACATGCTTCAGGGTTGTAGCAAGCAAAGCGGATGAAGATGGGAAGAAATCATTCATGACATTCACAAACAGCAAATGCGAGACAAGTGGAGCCCAAGGCACTCTCGAAAGCTGCAAAAAAATGCAACTGATCATCTCGGCAGGGGGAACAAGTCTCTTCTACGCATACATAGGAATGATATACAAATGGGTCGCATCGATCGTAGGTATCATCGCGGTACTGATAATGATCATAAGCGGGATTCAAATAGCGGCGGCCGGAGGAGACGCATCCGCAGTAGATGACGCAAAAGGCAGAATCTTCAGATCAATCGGGGGGCTGGCAATCCTATTCTTGTCAGGACTAATCCTGTACACAATAAACCCAACATTTTTCGTACAATAAAATGAGCATAAAAACAAAAATAATCAGCATAGTTCTCGTATCAATAATGGCAGTGGCTTTGGCCTCCCCTCTTGCGCAGGCCGCGATCCCAAAGCCAAATACACTCCCGGGGCAGACAACGGCAGAGCAAGAAAACGTTTCCGCGAAAGAACACGTGGGTACGGTAGTGATCCCGAGAATCGTAAATATACTTATTGGAGCGGCAACACTAATGTGTTTTGCACTCATCATATACGGGGGAATAAGATACATGCTCGCATACGGTGATGACGAAGCAATAAATGAATCGAAAAGAGTCATAATTTACTCACTCGTGGGACTTTTGATCGCGCTGTTTTCGTACGCAATCGTCGCGATCATCACCAGCGTAGAATTTGATAAAAAAGTCACTCTCGTGCCAACCGCGTACGCCGCGTATTCCGAGGACGACATAAAAGATATAGATAGTAGCATCTTTGTGGATGGTTCAAAAAAAGATCAATTTAAACAAATTGAGAACCTTCCATTCGTAAAAATCGCCAAAGAGGATTCAGAGACACCAGGCGACATAATCAGCTACATCAGATCA
>JAHKBB010000011.1 GCA_018826445.1 Patescibacteria group bacterium
ATTTTTTGATGTTCCTTTCTGGAAAAATGATCTGGCTTATATTTTCTGGCTGACTCTGGGATTGTTACTTTAGTCGGCGTAAAGCATCTATTATTCGATCTCTGTCTGATGGCCTGTCTTCAGGTGGAGGCTCCGGATCCGGCATTTTCCTCAGTGCCTCAATAATTTTTTCTTTGACGGCGCCTCTTTCTTCGCCTACTTCTGATCCGGGTCTTCCTAATCTTGACCTCATTCTCTTTTTTGCGTCTCTAAACATTTGCAGTGCTTCAAGTACATTTTCTTTAATGGTTATCGTTAAGAGTCTCGCAGCTATTCTTTGTTTATTGGTAGATCCACGGTTTTGAAGAATGTTGTATTGCTTTTCTAATAGTCTTAAAAATCCTGCTCGTATCTCGGGATCAAGCCCTGCCAATTCTGCCAAGGCGCCGAGCAGCTCTGTATCCTGATTGTAATTTCTTGGTGCTTCCATTGTGATTGATTGATATGAGCGGTATAATTCCGTCTGCTTTAAGCTTTTGTACCGTTTTTAACACATACCATCATGATTGTCAAGGGTGTAGTCGGAAGGGGGAATGGACTGGGCAAAAAGCTTGGATTTCCGACTGTTAATATAAATATTGCAGGTTTTAATATTGGACATGGGATTTATGTGTGCAAAGTAATGTTAAAAGGTAAGGAATACAACGGAGTGATGCATTATGGACCGAAATCCGTGCCGGATAGGCTTGATGAAACGTGCGAAATTCATTTGCTGGATTTTGATGAGGATGTGTATGGCGAACCGGTGTCTGTTACGGTTTTGGACAAGATTCGAGAGACAAGGAAGTTTGATAGCGAAGAGGAGTTAGCTAAACAAATAGAATTGGATGTTGAAACTGCTAAGACAATTATTTCCTGACACCGGAATAGTCCGCCTTACGTATCACAAGATGTGGGCTTGTATGGCTGCAATTGTTTATCTCTTTCCGGCCCGAAAATTGAAAGTTATCGCTGTGACCGGAACAAATGGAAAGACCACAACCGTAAATCTTCTCGCGCAGACTCTTACGGGTCTTGGAAAGAGGGTTGGTATGACTTCAACCGTTAATTTTCAGATTGGAGACAAAGTTTGGAGCAATCGTACAAAGAAGACTACACAGGGACGGTTTGACCTTCAAAAACTGCTAAGGCGAATGGTGAAAGCGGGTTGCGAGTATGCGATTATTGAAGTTTCTTCACATGCGATGACTCAGTCCAGAATGTTTGGAGTAAAAGTGGATGTCGCCGTGATGACGAACATGAGTGACGATCACATTGAGTATCATGGGTCGTTCGAGAAATATCGTGCCGCGAAGGGAAAATTATTCAAAAAATTCCATAAATATTCTGTACTTAACATGGATGATCCCGGTTTTGATTATTTCAACTCTATTAATAGGGGGAAGAAGGTGACGTATGGGATAAAGAAGGGCGATTTTCACCTTTTGCAGGTTTCATCCGGTCCCGCGGGGTCGGAATTTTTGATGCATACCAACGAGGGTGACGTGACCGTAAGTCTTGCGATTCCCGGTTTTGTGAATATCTACAATGCTTTAGCCGCGTTTGCGGCGATTTCCACTTTTGGATTTAAGTATGAGGATATTGCGAAAGCGCTGTCCAATGCGAAAGGGGCTCCGGGCCGTTTTGAACGTGTGGAAATCGCCGCTGACTTCGATGTGGTCGTGGACTATGCCCACGACCAGGTTTCTCTCGAGAAATTACTAACAATGTGCAGAGAACTTTCGGAAGGTCGCATACTGCATGTTTTTGGCGCTACCGGTGGAGGACGTGACAAGCAGAAGCGTCCAAAGATGGGAACAATCTCGGACAAATATGCCGACATGATTTTTCTTACCAACGACGATCCATATAACGAAGATCCGCATGAAATTATCGAGATGATTGCCGAAGGCATATCTCGCGATCAAATCTACAAAAATCCGGATCGCCGTGTTGCAATCCACACAGCTCTAAGCCAAGCTCAACCCGGTGATATGGTGGTGATTTCTGGAAAAGGCGGTGAAGAGGTTATAGTGATAGGGGACGAAAAGTTGCCGTGGGACGACAGACAAATCGTGCAGGAATTTTTTAAGCACATGAATCAATGAATGGATTTATCATAATAGACAAGCCGAAGGAGTTTACATCACATGACGTGGTGGCAAAAATTCGCAAATTTTTTGACCAAAAAAAAGTTGGTCACTGCGGAACCTTGGATCCTATCGCAACGGGAGTTCTTGTCGTTGCTTTGGGCGAAGCCACGAAGCTTGTTGAGTATTTTCTTGGGTGCGATAAAGGATATGAAGCCCATGCGGTTTTAGGTAGCGTTTCTGACACTTATGATGCGGACGGTGATGTGAAGAAATTTTCGGATAAGGAGCCGACTGAAAAAGAGATCGAAACGCTTTTGCATAAGAACTTTACTGGAGTGATCGAGCAGGTTCCGCCGAAACATTCAGCTGTAAAGATTGATGGGGAAAGGGCGTATGATCTTGCTCGTGCCGGCAAAGAATTTTCGATAAAGCCGCGGAACGTAAAGATTGATTTTGTGGAGGTCGCAGAATACAAATATCCTGATCTGAAACTCAAGATAAATTGCGGAAAGGGGACTTACATTCGTTCTCTTATTCACGATCTTGGGCAAATGCTGAAATGCGGGGCGTATATGAAAGCCCTTAGGCGCACGAAGATCGCCCATTTTGGTATCGCGGATGCAATTACACTTGATGATCTTGCCGAAAAGCATGTTTTGCCGATTCGAGATGCGGTTTCTCACCTTAATAGAGTTTCTTTGACTGATGCGGAGTACGATAGGCTTAAAAATGGATCCATTGTGAAGAATACCCACGGTACGATGCAGGCGCCTGTTTTTGGGTACTACAAAGAGGAGGTTGTCGGTGTTTTGGAATTCCCGCAAAATGGGCGACTATTGAAATTTCATAAGAAGTTAAATATCTTTTAAACATGGAATTTATCTTCCCGGCCGGTATCGCGTTTGGATTAACAGTTGTTTTGAGTTTACTTGCTCTCATCTTTTTCCCGAAATGGAAGTTAATGGATCGACCCCGCAAGTATGGCTTAAAGAGAAATCCAATTCCTTATTACGGGGGGCTTATTATATTTACCGCTTTTGCAATTTCAGTTCTGGTATTCACGAATTTCGACAAGCACATCGCAGGCCTTCTACTCGGAGGTTTTATGATAATGGGAATCGGCTTTTTGGATGATAGATTCGGTGTAAATCCATTCATTCGCTTAGCTGTCCAATTTCTCGCCGGAGTGGTCATAGTTCTTTCCGGAATTGGCATAAATTCAATCACAAATCCACTCGGCGGCACGTTTGTTCTCGATCAGTACAAGATACCTTTTGAATTTAATGGCATTTTTTATCATCTGACTCTTCTCGCGGATCTATTCACGATTCTGTGGGTCATTCTCCTTACAAATACGATGAATTTCCTCGATGGAATCGACGGCCTCCCAAGCGGAGTAACGGCGATTGCCGCGTTTACTATCTTTCTCTTGAGCACAAGGTCCGGAATTCATTACGGAGACCAAACCCAGGTGGCCATGCTGGCCATTATCCTCTTCGCGGTTTGTCTTGCCTTCCTCATCTTCGATTTCTCTCCCGCCAGGATGCTGATGGGGGATACCGGAAGTACGTTTCTTGGATTTACATTGGCTATTCTCGCGATTTTTTCCGGCGGAAAGATCGCAACAACATTCCTTGTACTAGGCATCCCTATATTAGATGCCCTATGGGTCATTATCCGCCGAATCCTGCAGAAAAAATCGCCAATGAAGGGCGATCTCAAACACCTTCATCACAGATTCCTCATTGCCGGTCTTACAAAAAGACAGACCCTCCTAGTTATATACGCATTTTGCGTAGCGTTTGGCCTTGTCGCGGTTTATACGGGATCGCTGATGAAGCTTGTGGCGGTATTCGGACTACTATTTTTGATGGTGATTGTGGGAGGGGTTGTCGTTTATTGGGGGAAGAGGAATAGGATTTAACTTAACCATTTGTAAAAATCATGGTTCTCATTATAATAAAGCTGAAATTTAAACCGCGTGTTTACGATGTTGGGTCTAGACAAAATGATAATATCCCTCCCCCCTATTCTGGGGATCGAGCTCATAGCTCTTAAGACAGCTAAATTTGTATAAATGAAAGAAATCGGAAACAAAGGTGTGGCAATGGTTATCGCGCTTATAATGTCCGCGATTTTTATGCTGCTTGCCGCGGAAGCTTCCTCCCTCGTGATTTCCCAGATGCAGCAGACTTCCGATTTTGGAAATTCAATACAGGCATACTATACGGCCGAATCCGGGATCAACGCGGGGCTGTATCATTTGATACACAAGACGGGGACGTACGAGGGGGTATGGGATTACTCGTGCGAGCCGGACAAGCCGAGCAAGCCGGAGGTTGATGAGAATTGCGCGGAAGGGAGTTGGCAGATCGTCGGGATGGCCGGGGAGAATAAGTTGACAGATAGGTATTATATTGGGGGGGGGTATAATGGGTTTTATTCATATCCGATCCCAGGGACGGGAACTGTCGGCGTGGATTGCGATTTACTGGACCCTGTTTTGGAAACGAATACGGTTTTGATGGACAACGATAAGTGCAAAAACTCCGATATTTCCAATATGACGAGTTGGGAAAAGTTTCAGTGCGGGATACTGCAGAAGATCAAGAAGAGCAAGGATCCGAAGGATGTTGTTTCAAGCAAAGATACCGAAAATACTGACAAAAACTCCGGTCTTGACGACTATTTGCCCGCGATAATGGGGCCGAATGGCGAATACTCTAATGCCGCCGATTTGCCGTGCAATTGGAACAAGATTAAATTCGGGGACACGGTGAATATTCCGCTGTATGGACTGAGTGAAAGTGGTGAGCCGGTCCCGTTGAAGCTGGACAATTTTATATTGAGGGTCAGGACGCCGTGCGTGGCGGAATGTGATGGGTCGTGCAAGAAACCGCCGGAGTTTTGCGAGGAGAGGTATAAGTTGGGGAGTGTGTTTGATTCTGGCCAGGGGACATTTCCCGAGAATATACTGAAGGACGTTGTGATTACGTGGGCAATCGAGAATGGAGACTGTAGTGGTGTTTATTGTTATTTGGATAATATGATTGCGAAGGTTACCGGGTTTGACCAAGAACTTTTTGAACAGCAAGACACTTCCCTTATCACAGCCCACAGGATCACCCAAAAACTTGATGAATTTGATGGAAAGTTTGAAGTGTTGGTTCAGGATGGTATTAAAAACTCGAGCAATGTTGTACATGGTTTAAAGAATTCTGACGTGACCGAAACCACGAAGTTGGGTGAGTTTCTTGGGATGTACCCTGAAGAAGAAAGCGAGGATGAGGAAGAAATCAAACTTACA